>NZ_JBFAJA010000007.1:0-183021 GCF_040654975.1 Dactylosporangium sp. NPDC050588
GGCCGCCCTCGGCGCGCTGGCCATGGTGCTGTGGGGCGGCGCCGAACGCCGCGCCACCGGCATGGTCGGCTTCGTCATCGGGGTCGGCCTCGGCGCCGCACTCGTCGGGCTACGGCCATCGACGGCGCTCGCGGCAGCAGGCAGCCTCATCTGGTACGCCTCGCTCACCATCCTCAACGCCCACTGGCTCGCGATCATCCAGGTCAAGGTCGGCCTCGAACTGCAGGGCCGGGTCCTCGCCACGAACCAGATGCTGGCCGTGGCGATGACACCGGTCGCGTTCCTGACTGCGCCGCCGTTCACGGAGGCGGTCGCGCCGCTGCTGCGGCCCGGTGGCGCGCTCGCGGACACCGTCGGGCGGGTCGTGGGCGTGGGGGACGCCCGCGGCACGGGCCTGATCCTGCTGGCCTGCGGCGTGCTGCTGGTGATCTGGGGCGCGCTGGGCCTGGCCTACCGTCCCCTGCACCGCATGGAGGACGACCTGCCGGACGCCGCAGCGGGCGCCGAGATCCCCGACTCGCTGGACGAGGTCCAGGCCCAGGCCGACGAACAGGCGCGCGTGTAGTCCGACGCACCGGGCGGCCGCGCCGTTTCTCGACGCGGCCGCCCACGAACAGCACGTGATCGGGGGCCAGGCTGACCTCGCGGCAGCACCAGCGATTTGCCGAGGGTTCCGGCCTGGCCGGCCCGATCGGGCACGAAAAGACCACCAGCTCGAAGTGCCGCAGCCAACCCGGTGTCGCCGCACTCGAGGGCGCCGAGGGTCAGGGCGGTGTCGCAGCGGTCGTCGGCCTTCCAGCTCCACCGGAGCGGAGCACCTTCCTGCTGATGAAGAGGAGCACGATCAGTTGCTGGTGTGCGGCCAGCCCTACCGACGCTCTGCCCAGCCGGCCCACGCTGCGAGCCATTCCTCGTGGGCGGTGTGGTGAGCCTGCGGGTCCTGCTCGGCGTCGTCCCGCAGCCGGCGCCAGGCGAGGTGAGCGGGACGGCTGGGCACGGCGTCGCTCAGTCCGGTGCCGTGCAGTAGGGCCTCGCCGATCGCCCGCTCCTGCAGCGCCCGGTCCTCCCGGAACCAGGCCGCGTTGCGGTACAGGTTGGCCAGCTCGTCCACGATGCCGCGCACCGACTCCTCGGCGGCCGGCTCCGACTCGCCGGTCAGCTCCGTGTGGCGTCGTACGGCGGCGCGCCACAGCGTCCCCCAGTGCCACGGCAGGTCGGGCAGCACGCCACCGTCGGCGAGCCACTCGGTGTGTTCCGCCGTGGCCGCGAGGACCATGTCGACGAGCGCACGGTGCGGCTCTCGCCGCGGACCGTCCAGGACCGGCTCGCCGGCCGCCCCTGGTCCGCCCACCGCCTCAGGCTCCCGTTCGCTGCCGCGCAGAGCCGGCGGCTGGCGTCGAGCCAGCATCGCGGCCACGTCGGGGACGGTCTCCACGGCGATGACGTCCGGGTGCCAGTCCTGGGCGCCGACACTGATCTCCAGGTCACCCAGCCGGCAGCGGGCGGCCCACCACCGCTGCCCGGCCCGGATGATCCGGGCCGCGACCGGCGCGCCGTCGACGACCACCGTGGCGTCGCCTTCGGTCCAGTCCTGGGTGGAGAACCGCTCACCCGCCTGGCGCAACTGATGCTCCACCATCGACCGCAGCGGCCGGTGCCCGAACCGTCGCGCGGTGTCCACCACGACCCGGACGTTGCCGGCGTCGTGGACGACCTCCACGCCCAGCACCACGCCGTCGCCCCGGTGCAGCCCGCCGAGCTGCGGCTCGGCGGGCCGGGTCGCCTCGGACACCGCGACCACCCCGAGGTCGCTGCCCTCGAGCGCCTGCCGGATCCGTTCAGTCTGGGCTGCGTGCAGGTCGCTGGCCTTGCGGAATTCGTCAAAACGCATCGCCCACACCTCCCTCCGTGCCGCCTTTATTCTGCCATCGCGGCGCGATCCGGGCACCGACGTCCAGCAGTGCCCGGATCGCACTATCGCATCAATAGATGTTTGTCGAAGTTTTAGGTCCGTAGGAATAACAGACCCAGGCCTCGGAGGTGATGATGAAGCTGCCGTATGTGACCTGCGCCGTGGCCGGCCCAACCGTCAGGTGTACGTCGACGCCGTACATCGTCCACGAGAACGAGCCGGTGAAGCCGTCGTACTCATCGAAGTAGGGCGCCGAGCGGCCGCCCCTGTCCTTGATCTCGATGGTCCAGTGGACGTCCCACGGCGTGCCTGCCTCCGGATGCAGCCGTACGCCTGACGTCAGGACCGCCCAGGCGTAACCGGTCGGGCTGAGATTGACCCACGACGTGCCGCACTCGCCGGTGATCTCGGCGTAGTTCGTGCCCGGGGCGCCCGCCGACTTCGCCGGCAACACGCCCTTCGTGGGCCGGTAGGTGCCCGCCCGGGCCGCGGCGGCCTTCGCGGCCGGCACTGCTGCCTGCGCCCCGTCTGGCAACGTCACGATCTCCAGGCCGTTGGCCTTGGCGGCTGCTTCGTCGAAGCCGACCAGCTTCATCGTCGTCTCGCCCGGCGTCGATGCGCTCGGCGACTGTGCCGGCGACCCGCCGGGAGCCGCAACTGCCGCAGCCGGCGCCAGCAGCGAACCCCCGATCAGTGCCAGCGCGGCCATGCTGGCCGTGAGTAGATTCTTTGCCGTTGCCGCCTTTCGGGCAGCATGGGGCAACGCCATCTTGCCTCCCCGTGAGTGATGATTGAGCCTCCAACCTATTCGATCGATCATGTAATTTATAGATTTACATTACTGAATGATTATATGTGACTACTCAAATGTTGCGCCGCAGCACAAGAAGCCTGGACGGGTTCATTGCGTAGTCGGGGGGTAGCGTTTGGTTGCTGTGTCGATGAGATCGTGTAGGCGGCGGTTGGTGCGTCTGGTGGCTCGGGCGATGTCGGGTTCGTCGTTGCTGTGGATAGACCTGATCGCAGGGTTGTGCAGGGGTCCCGCCTTATGTCTATACGCACCAAAGAATACACTTGTGCCGATGTGCTGGTCGCCGCGGGCGGACTCGGTACGGCGGTGCGGTCGGCTTTCAGGGCGTGTCCAGCGAAGAACGTCTCGGTGAGTAGCGCATGGGTCGATGCGCCCGTCGCGGCGCTGGCCGTGCCGGGCCGAGCCGTCTGATAGAAACTATGTTCGTGGATGAAGAACAGGTGCCCGGCGGGCAGGACCACGTCACCGAACGGCTCCCGTCCGGCGTGCCGCACCGCCCGGTTCGGGCGATCGGCATCTTCACCGGATCGCCGGCGGACGACGTCGCCGAAGAGTTCCACAGCCGGCGTCGTACGCGGCTCGCCCTCACCCTGTCGACCGCCGCGGCGGTGATCCTCGGGTCGTTCCTGCTGGCGCACGACGCCGGGCCGATCGAACTGCCGAGCTCCGCGGGACGCGAACCGGGTGCGGCCGGCGCCGCGCAGCCGGACGGGACGGAACCTGCGGTCGAGTTCGGCACCAGCCCGTCCCCGGGTACCGGAAGCGATCCGTCGGCGGGCAACGGCCGAACCGAGTCGGGCGGCTCGGCCGGACGCCCGGGCAACGCCACGGACGGCGATGGACACACCGACCCGGGGCCGGCCGTCACCACCGCCCCGCCGACGGCCGGCGCGCCGGCCACCACGGCGCCGGTGACGAGCGCCAACCCCGAAGCGACGCCGGCGCTGGTCGCCGTCAGCCTGTCGACCCTCGGCGGGGTTGTGGTCGCCGGCTGCGCCGACGGGAAGGTGCGCGTCCTCGACGTCCGGCCCGCCCCGGGCGCGAAGGTCGCAAACGTGGACGGCGGCGCCCGTGACACGGCGCGCGTGGAGATCGACCTGCTGGCCGCCAAGCTCCGCCTCAACGTGCGCTGCGTCGCCGGTCTGCCGGTCGCCACCCCGGTCTGAAGCCGAGCCGTCCCGGCTGGTGCTGCGACCGCGAGCGTTGGCCGGGTCGGACATGCCGGTTGACGTTCCCGGGTCCGGGCTGTCGGGATGGCAGCTCTCTACGGGCGCGCCGGCTCGAGCCGCCGATCATGTCGTCGGGTCGCTCCGGGCCTCCAGTCGCTCGTAGCGCTGCCGGGCCGCTTGCGGGGTGCCCAGGCCGAGGCTCAGCGCGATGTCCTGCCAGGTCATCGCGCGGGCGCGGGCGGTTCTGAGCAGGTAAAGCTCCGTGGCGTCCACTTCCGCCCGCACCTCGGGTAGCAGGGTCAGTGCCGCGACCAGGTCGGACCTGTCCAGCGGGGGCTCGCCTGGGGCCGGCGGGATCGACCCGGCGGCCATCGCCGCGGCGACGCGGACCACCTCGTGCGGGGCGGCGACGTCCGCGTGGGTATGCCGCGAGCGCAGCTCGGGCGATGCGGCGTGGCGCTCGGTGAGGTGGGCCAGCGCGGCGTACACCCGCTCCGCGCGCCGTGCCTCGGGGTCGGGGAAGGTCAGCATCTCCGTCATACCTTCGGAGCATGCCAGCTCAACGATCTGTTTTCAACAGATTATTCAAATTCAGCGTGTCGGCGATCTCCGCCTCGGTCATGCCCTCGTAGTAGCGCAGCACCAGCACGGCGCGCTGCTTGGCCGGCAGCCCCCGCAGGTGCTGCCACATCGCCTCCTGCTCGATGCGCGCCGCGATCTCGTCCGAGCCGCTGCGCTCGGGCAGCGCGTCGACCGGTCGCTCCCGGTACGGCCGGCTGTGCCACCTCGACTTCGCGGTGTTCACCATCGCGCGCCGCACGTAGCCCTCGGCCGCGGCCGGATCTCTGATGCGCCGCCACCGCTGGCACGCCTTGAGCGGCGTGACCTGCAGCAGGTCCTCCGCCTTGCTGCGGTCGCCGACGAGCAGGTACGCGCTGCGCAACAGGGCGGGCGACCGCGCCGTCACGAACGCCCGGAACGCGTCCTCCGCCGAATCGTCCGTCAACCCTCCACGCACCACTGCCTGACAACATCGGATGGAAGGACGCAACTTCGCGCCCACCGGTTGTCATCCGCGGCGGACGGTTCCAGCCGAGTCGGAGCGCCGCTGGAGGCGGCGACCTCTGGAAGCTCGCCGGCCCGGGTTCAGGCGGTGCCACGGTTGGCACAGGACGATCGCGCCGCCGATGAGGCCGCCGATCACCGTCTCGACCCCCCGGTCGAAGAGGAGCTGCCCGGCCGGGCGGGGCACCGCCAGCTGCCCCATCAGCAGCGCCATCGGGGTGATGCACAGCAGCGCCAGCCCGTAGTGCCGTCCGACCAGCAGCTCCGTGACGATCTGCAGCGCCGCCACGACCAGCACGGTCGCGTACGGCGGAAGGTGCAGCGCGAGCAGCGCCGCGCTGGGCAGCAGCCCGAGCAGCGTGCCGAGGACCCGGTGCGCGGCGCGGGCCAGTTGGGCGGTGCGGCCGGGGGCGCTGAGCGGAGCGACGGCCGCCACGGTCGCCCAGTACGGGTGGCCGATCCCGATCCCGGTCGCCAGGCCGCCCGCCAGCACCACGGCGAGGGCGTAGCGCACCGGCTCCCACGTCCACACGTGCGCCAGCCGGGCCGGTCGGCTCCGCTGCCGGCGGACGAGGCTGCCCACGTTCCCGACCAGCAGCGCGAACAGGCTGCTGGCCCCGGTCACGGCGGCGGCGACCGCGACGTCCGACACGTGGTGCGGGGCCGAGGCGACCGTACCGAACGCGAAGACCAGGAAGAGCGGCCCCGGCGGGTGCCAGTCCTGCGCGGCGGCGAGCACGGCGCCCAGCGCCGCGACGAGCGCGGCGACCGGCACCGCGACCCACGCCCGCGATTCCAGCGAGCCGACGAGCACGCCGAGGACGACCGACGCCGTCAGCGCCGCTGCGGCGCTCGCCTGCATCGCGGCGCGGGACAGGTGCACGTGGTTGCGCCCGTACAGCGAGGTGAACGCCCCGAAGGCGGCGTAGGCCGTCCAGCCCGGGTGGCCCAGCGCCAGCACGGTGAGCAGGGGGACCAGGACGCTGACGCCGGCCCTCAGCGCGGCCCGGTGGGTGCCTCGCATCGGGCGGATGTGGAGCAGGTCCGTGAGCATCGTCCGTGCCTGCTCACCCATCCTCTTCACCCGTCTTGTCCTTATTTGCGATGGTCGCCCATCCTTCATACCGCGCCGGTCAGCTCCGGCCGGGGCAGGGGCGGAAACCGGAGTCCGGGTGTGGCCGCCGGGTCATCGAGCTGCGAGCTGCGCCGCGGTCATCGTGGCGAGGACCGCGCCGGCCGGGACGGCGGGCCGCCCGATGACGGTCTCCAGGGTCGGGTCGGTGACGGCGAACTCGCCCCGGCGGGCGGCGCGGAACATGCCGAGGGTGAAGTCGGCGGCCTGCGGTGGCATGCCGCGCTCGACCGCCGCGGTCTTCCACGCCTCGTCGTCCACGACGACCCGTTCGATGGTGCGCCCCGTGAGGTCGCTGAGCATGCCGGCGACGGCCTCGAAGTCGAGTGCCTGGGGCGCGGTCAGCGGTGCGGTGACGCCGTCGAGGGTGACGTTGCCTGCCAGTACCGCCGCAGCCACCTCCGCCAGGTCGGCGTGGTCGGTCCAGGAGACCGGGCCGTCCTGAGGCGCGACGAGCCGGCCGGTCTCCAGGGCGGCGCCGAGGTGGTGGCCGAGCGTGCTGGCGTAGAACCCGTTGCGCAGGGCGGTGAATGCGACGCCCTGCCGGGTGAGGTGCTCTTCGGTCAAGGCGTGGGTGAGCTGCGGTGCGAAGAGTGAGTCCTTCGCCGCTGCTTGATGGCTCGTGTACAGGATGCGCTGCGCTCCCGCTGCGCGTGCGGCGTCGATGGCGGCGATGTTGGCCGCGACCGCACCGGCGCCGCGGATCGAGGCGGAGATGACCAGCACCTGGCGGGCGCCCTCGAACGCGTGCCGGAGGGTGCCGGGGTCGGTGAAGTCGCCGACCCGGACGCGGACGCCGCGTTCGGCGAGCGCGGCGGCCTTGCCGGCGTCGCGGACGCTGACGCCCACGGTGTCGGCGGGGACCAGTTCCAGCAGCCGGGTGACGATGCGGGATCCGAGGTTGCCGGTGGCTCCGGTGACGATGATCATGTCGCTCCTTGTTTCCGTTGGTATCGGTACGACGTTATCAGCGATTTTCCAACGGAAACAAGTTCCTGTTATCCTCGATACATGGAGCAGACGCAGGTCGCCGGGGTTCGCGACGAGAGCCGTTCCGCCGTCCTCGACGCGGCCGCACGGCTGCTGGCCGAGCACGGCGCCCGCGGCGTGACGACCCGGGCGGTGGCCCAGGCCGCCGGCATGCAGGCGCCGGCCATCTACCGGCTGTTCGGCGACAAGGACGGCCTCATCGATGCCCTCGCCGAGCACGTCATGGCCACCTATGTCGCCGGCAAGTCGGTCTCGGCGGCCCAACCCAGCGGCGACCCCGTGGCCGACCTGCGCGCCGGATGGCAGCTGCACGTCGAGTTCGGACTGGCCAACCCGGAGCTGTACGCACTGCTCAACACCCCCGGCCGCGGCGCGCCCTCCCCGGCGACGACCGCCGGCATCGAGGTCCTGCGCACGCTGGTCCGGCGGCTCGCCGCCGCGGGCCGCCTGCGCGTCGACGAGCGACGGGCCGTGGCCATGATCCACGCTGCCGGCACCGGCACCGTCCTGGCCCTGCTGGGCATGCCCGCGGCACTGCGGGACCCCGGCCTGGCGGACGTGATGTTCGACGCCGTCGCCGACCGGATCCTCACGGCCGCACCTGCGGCGCCGGACGCCACCACGACCACGGTCACGGTCACGTTCGCCGCCCTGGTGCCCGAGGTGCCCGCGCTCACCGACGCCGAACGGGCCCTGATGATGGAGTGGCTCAACCGTTCACTCGACCAGGCGCAGCGCCCGCGAGACTGAGACCTGCGACCGCGAACGGTGCCGCCGCGCTGCGAGCGCGAAGCCGATGCTGCCGTGGCTTCGGCAGGTATGGCGGGACCGGGTTGACTCCTCAGTGCGCTTTGAGGAGGAGTTCGGTGAGCTCGAAGGGCATGGTGATCATGCAGTCGTGGCCGGTGGGCAGCTCCCACACCTCGTCCTGCGGGGGGACGGGGCGCCGCGGTGGAGCGTCGGTGGTGCAGTGGATGTGGGTGCGTGGGATCGCGTGCGCGGCTGGATTGTCGAAGGCGACCGGCTGTTGCAGGCAGCGGACCGGTTGGTCGGACAGCATCGTGTCCAGCCAGGCGAGGTCGGCCGGTTCCGTGACGCCGAAGGAGCGGGACATCGGTGGCACACGCCATGGGGTGTCGGTCTGTGCCGCCCGGTCGATGAGGTGTTGGGTGGCCGGCATCACGTCGACGGCGCTTTCGCCGTCGTGGGGAACCATGGCGTCGAGGAAGACGAGGCGGGCGATCTTGTCCGGTGCGCGGTTCGCCGTTCCGGTGATGACCATGCCGGCGTAGCTGTGGCCGACGAGGACGACGTCGTCCTCGTCGTCGAGCAGCCGCACGACGTCGTCGATGTGGGTGTCGAGTCCGACCTCGGGGCTGAGGAGATGGATGCGGTCGCCGTAGCCGGTCAGGGTCGGTGCGAGCACCCGGTGGCCGGCGGCGCTCAGCAGCGGCACGACGCGGTCCCAGGCCGCCCCGCTGTGCCACGCGCCATGGATGAGGACGTAAGTGGACATGCCTATCCTTCGCTGTGAGGGTGTTTCTTGGGAGCTCCCTCATGCTCTGACGGATGTCATGCAGCGGCAATCAGGCACATTCCGGTGCCTCGGTTCTCTGGAGGTAACCATGCGCAGCGGATGCCGACCGCTGATCGAGGACAAGTGGTCACTGCACGTCATCTCGATGCTGGACGCGGGGCCGAGACGGTTCAGCGAGCTCAAGCGCGGCCTGGACGGCGTCAGCCAGCGGATGTTGACCGTCACCCTGCGCAATCTTGAACGCGACGGCATCCTCGTCCGTACCGTGCTCGAGGTCATGCCCCCGCACGTCGAGTACCGGCTCACCGAGATGGGCGTCACCCTCCACGAAGCGGTCAAGCCGATGATCGCCTGGGGTAGGGAGAACGTGGCCGAAGTGGAACGATCCCGTGCGGCCTACGACACCCGGACCGTCGCGGAACGGTGAACGGGCTGCGCTACCGGCCTGCCCGCTGCGGGCCAGCGCGTCGCACAGCGGGTCCACGACGATGTCCTGCTGCAGGCGGCTCCCGCTGACCAGGGTCACCGCCGCGACGACACAGCCGAGGTGCCGGGCGGCCACGTCAGATGCGACGGCTGGGGCATGGTCAGTGCGGTGGCGGCCAGGTTGCGGGGCTCGCCCATGTAGGAGATCGCGGGAGCGCGGCTCAGGGGGTGGGTTGGGTGGAGAGGCCGTGCAGGGTGAGGGTGACGACGGCGGAAGCGATGTCGGGGGAAGGGCGGGAGGGGTCGGGGCGGTACCACTCGGTGATGGAGTTGACCATGCCGAAGAGGAGGCGGGTGGCGAGGCGGGGGTCGATGTCGGCGCGGATCTCGCCGGCGTCGGCGGCGGCGCGGACCATGGCGGCGACGCGGGTGTCGAGGTCGCGGCGGCGGTGGAGGGCGTCGCGTTCGACGGTGGTGTTGCCGCGGACGCGGAGCAGGAGGGTGACGTACGGCAGCTCGGCCAGGAGGACCTCGGCGGTGCGGCGCAGCACGTGTTCGAGGCGCTGCGCCGGGCGGCCGGAGAGCGCGGCGGGTTCGGCGAGCACCGCGGTGAGGGCGTCGAGGGCGCGGCCGACGCCGAGGCCGAGCAGCTCCTCCTTGCCGGTGAAGTGGTGGTAGAAGGACGACTTGTTCAGGCCGGTCGCGCGGGCGAGGTCCTCCATGGAGGTGGCCTCGTAGCCGCGCTCGTTGAAGACCGTGACGACCTTCGCGATCAGTTCGTCGCGGCTGTACCGGGGAGGGCGGCCGCGGCCGGGGCGCTGCCCGAGCTCGACGGCGTCGCTCATGCCGCCACCACCGCAGCGCTACGGCGTCGACCTGAGCGGCCCGAGACGCGAAACTGGCCGCTCATGCCGCCGCCCCCCCACTGCGCCGCTGCGTCGGCCCGGGACGCTCACCCGGCCGGCTTCGCGACCAGGGTGAGGACGTCGTACTTCGCCACGGACTCGCCGTCCTGGCGGGTGACGTCGGCGTCCCAGCGGACCTCGCCGTAGTCGGCGGACTCGCGCGGGGTGATCTGCTTGCAGGTCAGGGTCACGGTGAGCTCGTCGCCGAACTTGACGGGGGACAGGAAGCGCAGCGAGTCGACGCCGAAGTTGGCCAGGACGGGGCCCGGGTCGGGGTCGACGAAGAGGCCGGCGGCGAGGCTGACGACGAGGTAGCCGTGCGCGACCCGCTCGCCGAAGAGCGGGTTGGCGGCGGCGGCCTCGGCGTCCATGTGGGCGTAGAACGTGTCGCCGGTGAACTCGGCGAAGTGCTCGACGTCCTCCTGCGTGACGCGGCGCGGGCCGGCGACGACGGTGTCGCCGGGGCGCAGCTGGGCGAGGTTCTTGCGGAACGGGTGGACGTCGTCGACGTGCCGCTGCGCGCCGGCGACCCAGCGGCCGGTGACCGCGGCGAGCGTGTCCGGGTCGGCCTGGACGGCGGTGCGCTGCATGTGGTGCAGGACGCCGCGGATGCCGCCCATCTCCTCGCCGCCGCCGGCGCGGCCGGGGCCGCCGTGGACGAGCATCGGCAGCGGCGAGCCGTGGCCGGTGGACTCCTTGGCGTCGCGGTCGTTGAGGATCAGCAGCCGGCCGTGCCAGGGGGCGACGCCGAGGACGACGTCGCGGGCGAACGCGGTGTCGGCGGTGACGACCGAGCCGGCGAGGCTGCCCTGGCCGCGGGCGGCGTACTCGACGAGCTGGTCGGTGGTGTCGTAGGCCATGACGGTGGCGACGGGGCCGAACGCCTCGACCTCGTGCGGCTCGGCCCGGTCCGGGTCGCCGACGAGCAGGATCGGGGACAGGAACGCGCCGCGCCGCGGGTCGGCGTCGAGCACGTCGACCTTCTCCGGGTCGCCGTAGACGATCCGGCCGGCGCCGGTGAGGGCACCGACGCTGCGCCGGACCTCGTCGCGCTGGTCAAGGCTGGCGAGGGCGCCCATCCGTACACCCTCCGCGGCCGGATTGCCGACGACGGTCTTCGCGAGCCGGGCGGTCGCCGCCTCGACCACGGCCTCGACCAGCCCTGACGGCACGAAGGCCCGCCGGATCGCGGTGCACTTCTGGCCGGCCTTCACGGTCATCTCGGCGACGAGCGCCTTGACGAACAGGTCGAACTCGGGCGTGCCGGGGCCGGCGTCGGGGCCGAGCGCCGACAGGTTGAGCGAGTCGGCCTCGGCGTTGAACCGCACCGCGTTGCGGACCAGCGCGGAGTGGGTGCGCAGCAGCTGCGCGGTCGACGCGGAGCCGGTGAAGGAGACGAGGTCCTGGCCGGTGAGGTGGTCGAACGTGTCGCCGAGGCCGCCGGCGACGAACTGCAGGGCGCCGGCGGGCAGGAGGCCGGACTCGACGATGACCTCGATGAGCTCGGCGGTGAGGAACGCGGTCGGCGTCGCCGGCTTGACGATGGTGGGGACGCCGGCCAGGAACGCCGGCGCGAACTTCTCCAGCGGGCCCCAGACCGGGAAGTTGAACGCGTTGATCTGCACCGCGACGCCGTGCAGCGGCACGCAGACGTGCTGGCCGAGGAACGTCCCGCCCTTGCCGAGCGGCTCGACGGGGCCGTCGACGTACACCGTGTCGTTGGGCAGCTCGCGCTTGGCCTTGCTGGCGTACGAGAGCAGGACGCCCATGCCGCCGTCGACGTCGAACTTGGAGTCGCCGAGCGTCGCCCCGGTCCTCGCGGACACGGCGTAGAGCCGCTCCCGCTGCTCGCGGATGTGCAGGCCGAGCGCCTTGAGCAGGGCGGCGCGCTGGTGGAAGGTGAGCTCCCGCAGCGCCGGGCCGCCGGTGCGCCGGCCGTAGTCGAGCGCGGCGGCGAAGTCGACGCCGCTGGAGCTGACCCGCGCGATCTCCTCGCCGGTGACCGCGTCGTGGACGGCCTTGCCGTCGTCGTCGGCGGTGTGCCAGGCGCCGAGGACGTGGCTCCGGAGCATGGGACTGGGCATACGGCTCTCCTCGACCAACGAAAACTCGACCAACGAAACCAGCGGAAGACCAGCGGACCTGGACCAACGGAGGACCAGCGGAACTGGACCAACGGAAGACCAGCGAACCGGCCGGCGGACAAGCAACAAGAACTAACCAAACGTTCAGTCGAATAATAGACCCCCGCCCAGGCCCCGCTGTCAACGCCTTGGAAGGGTCACCGCATGACGAGCGACCTGAGCAACCCAGTCGTTGCCGGCTTCCACCCGGACCCGAGCGTCTGCCGGGCCGGCGACGACTACTACCTGGCCTGCTCCAGCTTCGAGTACTTCCCCGGCGTGCCGATCTTTCACAGCCGCGACCTGGTGCACTGGACGCAGATCGGCAACGCGCTCGACCGCCCGAGCCAGCTGCCACTGCCGCCCGGCACCCGGTCCTCCGGCGGCCTCTACGCACCCACGCTGCGCCACCACGACGGCCGGTTCTGGCTCGTCGTCACCAACGTCAGCGCCGGCGGCAACCGGCTCTACACCGCCACCGACCCGGCCGGGCCCTGGTCGGAGCCCATCGCGCTGCCGGGCGTCGCCGGCATCGACCCCGACCTCGCGTGGGACGCCGACGGCACCTGCTGGTGCACCGTCGCAGGCGTCTCGCAGGTGCGCCTCGACACCGCGACCGGGGCCGTGCTCGGCGAACCGCAGCGGATCTGGTCGGGCACGCCGGGGGCGAAGGCGCCGGAAGCGCCGCACCTGTACCGGATCGGCGACCACTGGTACCTGCTGCTGGCGGAGGGCGGCACCGAGCGCGGCCACGCCGTGTCGGTCGCGCGCGGCCCGTCGCCGTCCGGGCCGTTCGAACCGTGCCCGTTCAACCCGATCCTCACCCACCGGGGGACCGGCCACCCGATCCAGAACACCGGCCACGCCGACCTCGTGCAGGCGCCCGACGGCTCCTGGTGGATGGTGCTGCTCGGGGTGCGCCCCGGCGGCGGCTCACCCGGCTGGCACGTCCTCGGCCGGGAGACGTACCTCGCGCCGGTGCGCTGGGTCGACGGCTGGCCGGTCGCCGGTCCGCTGACCCTGGACCTGCCGGCCGTGGGCTGGCCGCTGTACCCCGCCGCCGTCGAGCCGGTCCGCGACGACTTCGACGGTCCCATGCATCCGCGGTGGGTCTCGCTGCGGCGGCCGCCGTCCACCAGCCCGGACCGGCCCGGCTGGCTGACGCTGCACGCGGCCGGCGGGTCGCTGGACGACCTGGACGTCACCCTCGTCGCCCGGCGCCAGCAGCACCTCGCGTGCCGGGCCAGGACGCTGCTCGACCCGGGTGAGGGCCGCGGCGGTCTCGTGGTCCGCCTCGACGAGGCCCACCACTACGAGATCGAGGTGTTCGCCGGTACCGCGACAATGCTGGCCCGGATCGGCCCGCTGCGCGCCGAGGTGGCGTCCTGCCCGGTGCCGGACGGACCCGTCGTCCTCGGCGTCGACGTGGCGCCCGCATCCACCGACGACCCCCGGTGCGGACCCGACGTCCTGGCGTTCGGCGTGGAGGGCGCCGACGGGACGTTCACCGCACTCGCCTCGCTCGACGGCCGCTACCTGTCGACGGAGGTCGCCGGCGGCTTCACCGGACGGGTCATCGGCATGTACTGCGCCGACGGCACCGTCCGGTTCGACTGGTTCGACTACGCCGGCGGCCTATGAGCGGGGGATCGCGACGGGGCGGCCCGCGCGGTACTGCGGCGGCCACGCGACGTCGTCGCCCAGCTCCAGCGCGGCCCGCTGCGGCCACGACGGCTCACGCAGCAGCGCGCGGCCGAGCGAGACCACATCGGCGGACTCCTCGGCGAGGATCTTCTCGGCCTGGGCGGGCTCGGTGATGAGCCCGACCGCACCCACCGGCAGGCCGGAGCGCTCGCGGACCGCCCGGGCGAACGGCACCTGGTAACCGGGGCCGGCGACGATCTGCTGGCCGGCGTGGTTGCCGCCGCTGGACACGTCGACCAGGTCGACGCCGTGCCCGGCGAGGACGGCGGCCACCTCGGCGACCTCGTCGACGGTGAGACCACCCTCGACCCAGTCGGTGGCGCTGACCCGCACGAGCAGCGGCAGCCGGTCCGGGACCGCGCCGCGGACCGCGTCGACGACCTCCAGCAGCAGCCGGGACCGGCCGGCCAGGTCGCCGCCGTAGGCGTCGGTGCGCAGGTTGGACAGCGGGGACAGGAACTCGTGCAGCAGGTAGCCGTGCGCGGCGTGGACCTCGACGACCTCGAACCCGGCGTCGACCGCGCGCCGGGCGGCCGCGGCCCAGTCCCGCACGAGCGCGCCGATCTCGCCGGTGGACAGCTCGGCGGGCGTGGCGAAGCCGTCGAACGGCACCGCGGACGGCGCGACGGTCGGCCAGCCGCCCTCGGCCGCCGGCACGCTGCCCTTGCCCCGCCACGGCGCGAACGTCGACGCCTTGCGCCCCGCGTGCGCCAGCTGGATGCCGGGCACCGAGCCCTGGCCGCGGATGAACGCGGTGATCCTGGCGTAGTCCGCGGCCTGCCCGTCGCTCCAGATGCCGGCGTCCTGCGGGGTGATCCGGCCGTCGGGGCGCACCGCGGTCGCCTCCGCGATGACCGCGCCGGCGCCGCCGCGGGCGATGCCGCCGAGGTGCACCAGGTGCCAGTCGGTGGGGTGCCCGTCGGCGGACGAGTACTGGCACATCGGTGCCGCCCAGACGCGGTTGGGGAACGTGACGCCGCGCAGGGTCACCGGAGCGAAGAGTCGGCTCATGTCGCCGCCAACACCCCGGCCGGCGCCGCGTCTTCCACCTTATGACCAAGGCAACATCACGGGCGGGCGATGATCGCGAATCACCTTCGGGCAAAGGCCGCGTTTCGTACGGTGGGGTGAGCTCACTCGTACTTCGGAGGCCCCTGGTGACTTCGCCTGCCGGTACACACAACTGGTTCACCGACCTCAGCGTCCGCGTCAAGATCCTCGCCGCGATCGGTGTCGCGGCCGTGGTCGCGCTCGCCGTCGGCATCACCGGGCTGCTGTCGCTGTCCGACACCAGCGACACGGCGCAGCGGATCTACCGCAGCAACGTCGCGAGCGTCGCCGCGGTCGGGCAGATCAAGGCATCCGCGGCGCAGGCCGGGATCGACTCGGCCAACCAGGCCATCTCCCAGAACCCGGACACGGTGAAGAAGTTCAGCGGGATGTTCGAGGACGACCTGAAGGCGTTCGACGCGGCGATGGAGGCTTACCGCAACAGCTTCCCCTCGGGCAACCCGGCGACCATCGACCACCTGGCAAGCACCTGGCAGAGCTGGGTGCAGGTGGTGAGGACCAAGCAGCTGCCCGCCGGCGCCCGCAACGACTACGTGTCGTGGCAGCAGACCCGCGACACGGAGGTCCAGCCGATCGTCGCGACCCTCTACAAGGACATCGCGGAGCTGAACGACGCGGAGCGGGCGGACGCCGCCAGGTCCGCGGCCTCGGCCCGCTCCGGCTACGAGCGCAGCCGCCGGAACTCGATCATCATGCTGGTCGTCGGGCTCGCGCTCGCGCTCGGCGTCGGGCTGGTCGTGGCGCGGGGCGTCGTGCGGTCGCTGAGCCGGGTCCAGTGGGTGTGCGAGGCGCTGTCGGCGGGCGACCTCACGCACACCACCGGGCTCCAGACCCGCGACGAGCCGGGACGGATGGGGCAGGCGCTGGACAACGCGCTGGTCCGGCTGCGGCAGACCGTGCTCACCATCGACGGCTCGGCGACGTCGCTCGCGAGCGCCGCCGAGGAGATGTCGGGCGTGACGACGCAGATCTCCACGTCGGCGGAGGAGACCTCGGTGCAGGCGCAGGCGGTGTCCGCCGCCGCCGAGGAGGTCTCCCGCAGCGTCGACACGGTGTCGGCCGGCAGCGAGGAGATGGGCGCGTCGATCCGGGAGATCTCGCAGAACGCCACCGAGGCGGCCCGCGTCGCGACCGATGCCGTGACGATCACCGAGTCGACGTCGACGACGATGAACAAGCTCGGTGCGTCGTCGGCGGAGATCGGCAACGTCGTCAAGGTGATCACGTCCATCGCCGAGCAGACCAACCTGCTCGCCCTCAACGCCACGATCGAGGCGGCCCGGGCCGGCGACGCGGGCAAGGGCTTCGCGGTCGTCGCGTCCGAGGTGAAGGACCTCGCGCAGGAGACCGCCCGGGCCACCGAGGACATCGCCCGGCGGGTCGAGGCGATCCAGGCCGACACGACCGGCGCGGTCGCCGCGATCGAGCAGATCTCGCAGGTGATCGCCCGGATCAGCGACTTCCAGACGACGATCGCGTCGGCGGTCGAGGAGCAGACGGCCACGACCGGCGAGATGAGCCGCAGCGTCGCGGAGGCCGCCGCCGGCGTCGGCGAGATCGCCGCGAACATGACCGGCGTCGCCGAGGCGTCCCGGGTCACCAGCCAGGGCGTCGCCGAGTCCCAGCAGACGACGGCCGAGCTGGCCCGGATGTCCTCGGAGCTGTCGACGCTGGTGGCGAGCTTCAGGTACTGACGTCGCGGGCGCCGCGCCACGTGAACAGGGCCGTCCCGGCGGCGAACACCAGCGCGGCGCAGACCGCACCGCCGACGTCGCCGGCCGGGCGGCCCGGCCAGATCCACGGTGTCGTCAGGGCGGGGGCGTGCCACTGCGTGTACAGGGCGTACACGCCGGCCATGGCGTAGCCGAGCGGCCCGGCCCACGCGGGGGCGCCGCCGAGCAGGACCGCGCACAGCAGGCCGACGCCGACCAGGCCGGCCAGGTCACGCACGCCCCGGAGCGTGCCGCCGGCCGCGAGCAGCGCGCCGGCCGCGACCGCGGTCAGCGCGAGCGCGGTGCCGAGGCGCAGCCACGGCAGCCGGCCGCCGGTGGCGCGCTCCGGCTCGCCGAACGGGCCGGCGGCGGCGACGGCGATCGCCGCGGCGCAGCCGGTCTCGAACAGCAGCGGCAGCTGCAGCGCCCCGTAGTCCTTCCACTGCCACAGCAGCGCGACCCGCAGCCCGGCGGCGCACGCCAGGATCACCGCGAGCGCCGCCGGCACCCGCCGCCCGACCACGTGCAGCCACACCAGCCGCGCCGCGCCACCCCCGGCACCCCGCCACCACCGCGCGGAGCCGCGCCTGGCGCGGGATTGCCCAGGCGGGGTCATGGCAGCTGCTCCACGGTGAGGGTGCCGGCGCGCAGCGCGTCCAAGTGGTCGGCGAGCCAGGCCCGTCGCGCGTCGGGCGGCAGCGCGGCGAGCCGCTGGGCCGCCGCGGCCGCGTCCGGGTCGGTCACCGATGCCGGGGTGCCGAGCAGGGCGGCGACGACCGCGTCCTGCGCCGGGGTGGCGTCGCGGGCCGCGCCGATGACCGAGGCGACGATGTCGCGGCCGGCGTCCGCCCGTACCGCCGCGGCGACCTGCTCCAGGGTCAGTGTCCGCCCCGGCAGCTGGCTCGGCAGCAGCAGCCGGTACTCCGTCGGGGTCCTGCTCCATGCCTCGCCGGCCCGCGCCACGCCGATCCCGCCGGGCCCGGACCGGTAGGTCGTGGCGGCCTGAGTGACGCGGACCGGCGCGCCGGGCAGCCCCGCCACCGCGCCGAGCACCGGTGCGAGCGCCTCCACCGCGGCCGGCAGGTACACCGCGTACGCCGGATGCAGGCACACCGGGACCGGCGTGCCCGCGCAGATCGGGGTGTAGGGCACCGGCCGGTCGTCGGCGGCGCGGTGCAGGACGGGGATCGCGACCATCCCGTGCGGGTCGATCCGCGCGGTGCCGGCCAGGGCGGCGGCGGACCCGGCGGCGAGCAGCCCGGCAGCGGTGACGGCGGCGGCGGACCGGCGCAGCCACGGCCCGCCGGACCCGGCCGGCAGGCCCACGACGCCGAGCAGCGCCGCGGTGCACCCGGCGAGGAACAGCAGCTGGGCGATCGGCAGGTCGGGCAGGTACCGGTAGAACGTCGCCACCCCCTGGTCGGCGCCGAGGTTCCAGGGGTTCGCGACCAGCGGCGAGATCTGCCAGTGCGAGCGGTCGCCGTGGATGAGCTGGACGGTGAGCTGCAGCGCGAGGAACACGCCGACGGCGGCGACGGGTGCGGTGAGCCGGCTCGGGCGCAGCGCCCCGGCGGCGAACCCGGCCGCGGCGAACGCCGGCAGGCTCGCGGCGCCGACGATCGCGGGCCACCACAGCGGCCCGCCCCACGCGCCCTGCGCGGCGGTCACGCCGTACAGGACGCCGACACACACCAGGTAGGCCAGCAGCGCCCAGCACGTGGTGGCGGCCCAGGCGACGACCTGCCGGGCCCACCGCGGCCGGGCGGTGGAGGTCAGCAGGCCGGTCATGCCGTGGCGGCCCTCCCGCGACCCGATCCACGCCGCGACCCCGACGACGCTCGGCGCGAACACCGACACGGCGGCGGTCTGCATGCTCGTCGCGCGGATGTTCCACAGCGGCGGGTACGCGACGCCGCGCCGGAACGCGACGAGCCAGAACAGCAGGCCGAGCAGCGGCAGCATCCACACCATCGCGTTGCGGCGCAGCTCCAGCCGCAGCAGCCGGGCCGTCACGGCCGAGCCTGCGCCGGGTCGGTGCCCGCCTGCGCGGCCGACGCGAGGACGGCGCTGTAGCCGCGTTCGAGGGGGGCGTCGCCGGCGGCGTCGGTGCCCTCGCCCCGCGCGGTCAGCTCGCCGGGGGTGCCCCGGAAGACCAGCTTCCCCTGCCGCAGCAGCGCCACGTCGGTGCAGGCGGCGCCGACGTCCTCGACCAGGTGCGTGCTCACGACGACGGTGCCGGTCCCGCCGAGGTCGCGCAGCAGCGCCCGGAACGCGACCCGCTGCTCCGGGTCGAGACCCGCGGTGGGCTCATCCAGCAGGATCAGGTCGGGCTCGTTGACGATCGCCTGCGCGATGCCGACCCGGCGCAGCATCCCGCCGGAGAGCGTCCGCAGCTTCGCGCGGGCCTGCCCGCCCAGGCCGACCCGTTCGACGGCGGCGGCCACCGCGCGCGGCACGGCGGCGGCCGGCATCTCCTTCAGCAGCGCGAAGTACTCGACGAACTCCACGACCGTGAACCCCGGGTAGTAGCCGAGGTGCTGCGGCAGGTAGCCGAGCCGCCGCCGGATCCGCCGGCGCTCCCGGTGGTCGCCGGGGTCCAGGCCGAGGAGCCGGATCCGGCCCGACGACGGCGGCAGTACCGTGGCGAGCATCCGCAGCAGCGAGGTCTTGCCGGCCCCGTTCGGGCCGAGCAGCCCGACGACGCCGGGGCCGGCGGTCAGCGTCACCCCGGCGACCGCCTGGGTGCGGCCCAGGCGCCGGGTCAGGTCCGTGATCTCGACGTTCATGACGCCTCTCTCGTGATCCGGGTGGCGAAGAGCGCGACGGCCGCGCAGCAGGCGGCGATCGTCAGGTACGGGACGACCAGTGCGGCCTCGGTGATTGCGGCCGTCATCCGTCCGGCGGCGACCCGCCCCGACAGGACGGTGATGACCCAGCCGGCGACGCCCGCCGCCACGCCGGCGTTCGCCGAGCGGGCGAGCGTCGCGGCGGCGAGGGCGAGGGCGCAGACCGCGGTCATCGGGACCAGCCAGCCGAACGTGACCGCCGTGGCAGTGCCCGAGGCGACCGACGCGCCGAGGCCGAGCAGCGCGTTGAGCCCGAAGACGGCGAGGGCCCGGACCAGCAGCACGAGCCGGTCGCTGACCGCCATGCTGCACGACAGCTCCCACGCCGGGTCGATGCCCGGCCCATACGCGTAGGCGATGCCGGCGGCGGCGACCGCGGGTGCGCACAGGGCGACGTACGGCGTCCCGGTCCCGCGCGTCGCCAGGACCCCGGCGGCGAGCACGACGACCGTGGCGATCACCCAGCCGAGCAGCAGCGACGGCGTGGTCACGAGGGCCCGCGCCAGCCCGGCCGAGCGCAGCAGCCGCCCGGCGAGCCGCTCCGCGGGGCCCGGCCGGCGGCGCCACACCTGCGCCGCCACGCCGACCCAGACGCGACCCAGGTCGACGTCGTCATGCCCGCTCACTGTGCCCCTCCGCCCTGCAGCGCGGCCCGCAGCAGCCGGCGGATCTGGTGCGCGCGGCTCTTCACGGTGCCCGCCGGGACACCCATCAGCTCGGCCACCTCGGCCACGGTGCGGTCCTCCTCGTACATCAGCCGCCACGTCTCGCGCTGCGGGCTGCCCTCAGGTCCGAGGGTCTCGACGGCCCCGGCCAGCTCGACCCTGGACAGCGCCGCGTCGATGGGGTCGGGCAGCTCCTCGACCTGCTCCTCGACCGTGGCGAGGACCGTCTCCGGGCGGCCGCGCCGGCGCAGCCACAGGGCGGCCTGCCGCCGGGCGATGCCCCACAGCCAGCCGCCCGCGCCCTCCCGCCGGTAGCTCCCGGCGCCCCGCCACGCGCCGAGGAACGTCTCCTGCAGCACGTCCTCGACGTCGGCGGCGGGCAGCACCGCGCGCAGCCGGGCGGCCAGCCACGGCGCGTGCCGTGAGAACAGCACCCGCAGCGCGGTGTCGTCGCCGCCGGCCATCGCGGCGATCAGCGCATCGTCGTCCATCACCTACTCTGTTGCGCCCCGGCGGCGTCAGGTTCGCCGATGCTCTCAGTTTTCCGTTTGCCGTCGCAGGTGTCGTACCGACGACGGCGCCAACGACAGGAGCACGGTGACGGTCATGACGGCCGACGCGACCAGCAGCCAGGTGCGCTCGCCGGCCGCCGCCGCGACGGGTCCGGTGAGCGCCAGGCCGAGCGGGCGCATCACGAATGAGCCGACCTGGTCGAAGGCGAACACCCTGGCGAGCTTGTCGGGGGCGACCTGCTGCTGGATGGCCAGGTCCCAGTTGACGCTGAACACCTCCAGGCCGAGCCCGTGCAGGAACGCGCCCGCCATCACCACCGGCAGCGGCACCGGTAGCGCCATGGCGAGCGGGAAGCAGGCGGTCAGCGCGAGGAACGCGGTGCCGGCGAGCAGCATGCGGCGCGGCCGGTACCGCAGGGTGACGACGCCGCCGACCATGAAGCCGGCCATCAGCGCGGCGAGGGCCCAGCCCCAGGCGGCGTCGCCGAACCGGTGGGTCATCAGGACCGGCCCGAGGACGCCCTGCACGCCGCCGTAGACCAGGTGGTAGATCAGCGCCTGGACCAGCAGCGTCCACAGCCACGTGTGCCGGAGGATCTCGCGGGCGCCGCCGGCCAGGTCGTCGAGCATCGAGCGGGCCTCGGCCTTGTCCTGCCCCGTCACCCGCATGGCGGTGAAGCAGACCGCGGCGGCGGCGAACGTCGCGGCGTCCACGGCGATCGCCCAGCCCGGCCCGAACAGCCCGACGAGCAGGCCGGCGAGGCTGAAGCCGAGGATCATCGCCGTGTTCTGCGACAGGCGCAGCACCGACACGGCGGTCGGCAGCGCCGCGGCGGGCACGGTCTGCGGGACGACGGCGCGGGAGCTCGGGCCGGCGATCGCGGCGAGGCCGCCGTTGAGGGCGCTCATGACGGCCAGCATCGGCACGGTCGCCGCGCCGGTCGCCAGGCTCACCGCGACGGCGGCCTGCGACAGGCACGAGAGCGTGGCGGCGACCTGCATGAGCAGCGCGCGGGAGAACCGGTCGCCGAGCACCCCGGCGAACAGGGTGGTGACCACGTCGACCAGCGCGTACGCCGCCACGACCAGGCCCAGCTCGGTCGCCGACCCGCCGAGGTGCAGCACCGCCAGGGCCATCGCCACGGGGGTGATCGCCGACCCGAGCCCGATCAGCGTCCGCCCGGTGAGCAGCCACCGGAACGGCACCGAGTCCCACGGTCTCGTCGGGTTCTTCGCCTGCCTGTCGAGGACGTCCAGCATGCCCTCGAAGGTATTTCGCTAGCGAATTATTTGTCAACGAACTATTCGCCAGCGAACGAATGCTACGATGCGGGGATGGGGCAGGACTTCGCCGACCGTCACGTCGCCCGCTGGCGCGACCACTGGATCGACATCCCGTTCGACGACGCGATCGAGGCCGCCACCGTGCGCCTGGCCCGGATCTCCCGCCACTTCCGCGACACCATCCAGACCGCCGCGGCGGAGGTGGGGCTGCAGCAGTTCGAGTACGAGACGCTGCACCACCTGATGGTCCGCGACACCCCCGGCCACGCCTCACCGCGCGCGCTCGCCGACGACCTGGGCGTCTCCCCGGCGGGCATGACCGGCCGCCTCGACACCCTGGAGAAGGCCGGCTACATCAAGCGGACCCCCAGCCCCACCGACCGCCGCAGCGTCGACATCGAGGCCACCACCGCCGGCGTCGCCATCTGGCGCCGCGCGATGATGCTCCGCGGCCGCGCCGAGGAGGAGCTCCTCGGCGCCCTCTCCGAACGCGAGCTCGCCACCCTCAACCGCCTGCTGAAGAAGCTCACCACCGCGACGGAGACCTCCGTGCTTACGGTCCGGCCTGCTGATCGGACGCCGGGGCCGTCGTGAGCTCCTCCTCCGGCACGGGCCTGGCCGGCAGCTCGTCGGGGTTCAGGGCGAGGAACACGGCGCCGGCCACGGCACCGGCGAGCAGCTGGACGACGATGTACAGCACGGCCGTGTACCACGTGAGCAGGCCCATCAGCCAGACGCCGACGGTGACCGCCGGGTTGAACGCGGCACCGGAGATCCGGCCGACGGCGATGGCGCCCGCGGCGACCGTGAAGCCGATCGCCAGGCCGTAGAAGGAGTTGTTCGGGTTCGTCTTGCTTGTGGCCACGTTGAGCATGACGTACACCAGCGCGAAGGTGAACAGCACTTCGACCAGCAGCGCCGTGAACAGCTCCCGGCCGGACAGCTGCAGCGAAGCGACGTTGCGCGGATTCACCACCCACCGGGTCACGACGGCACCCACCACCGCCGCGACAGCCTGCGCGACCCAGTAGGCGATCGCGTCGGGCAGCGCCAGCTTGCGCCGGACGAGGACACCGGTGGTCACCGACGGGTTGTAGTGCCCACCGGAGACGTGGCCACCCGCGTAGACCATGACCATGAGCACCGCGCCGATGGCCAGCGGAGCGAGCGGCGTCCCGGTCAACACACTCGTGCCGACCGTGAACACCAGGAAGAACGTCCCGATGATCTCCGTGATGTAGGCGGCGTGCTTGTGCATGACTGCCCTCCTCGGCACAGACGGGTCTCGCTCCGGTGCCGCGACCCAGACCGCCAGGCAGCCGGAGCGTGCTCACCTCCTGCCCCCACCCGCCTCAGTTAGGCCAGCCGGCGCTCACGAAACGCGACGAACGGACCAGCGTCGAGAACCGGGTGTCCTGGTGCATGCACGGCAACCCGGTCGACAATCAGATGGCGGGCTGGGCGGATGCCTGGCGTCACGGGTGGGCGTTGGTGAGGACGGCGTCGAGGGGGTGGGGGACGCGGTCGAGGTCGACCGTCTCGACGAGCAGGCCGGCGTAGCGCAGTTTGCGACGGGAGCCGCTGGCGAAGAACCGGCGCAGCTGCGCCTCGGGCGGGCGGTCGCGCCAGACCGGCTGGTGCTGCATGGTGCGGAACGGGCCGAGGTCGCCGTGCTCGTCCAGGAGGGCCTCGATCGCCGGTACGCCGATCGCGCGGATCAGCTCGTCCTCCAGATCGGCGACGCACACGTGGAACCCCAGCGCCGCCATCTCCGCACGCGTCGCCGGGGTGCCGATCCCCGCCCGGGCGAGGCCGCGCCGGAAGACGTGCTCCTCGCCGGCGTCGCACAGGCCCGCCAGTCGTACACCCTGCGGACCGAACGTTGCCAGGAACCTCGGGACCGCGTGCGCGCCGCCGGCCGGCAGCACCACGACCCGCTCGGCGTCGAGGTCCCGGCCCCGGCGCCTGGCCAGGGCCTCGAGGGCGATCTGATCGCTGAGCCCCTCCACCAGCAGGATCGCCGCGGCGCCCGCGACCCTCGCCAGCGCCCGGGCGGTCGCCGCCACGCCGGCCTCAGGGCCGCTCAGCTCCGCGTCGTCCACCTGGTCGATGCAACGCCCGCGACCGCGGTCCGCGCCACCGATTTTCCGGCGGCGCGCGGTCAGCCCGGCCAGCCGGGCAGGGTCGGCAGGATGCGCTCGGCGATCTGGGTGGCGCGGGCCTCGTCGCCCGAGTCGTGCGACTCGCGGATGATCGCGATCTCGGCGGTGCCGCCGGGGTCGGTGGGGTCCCAGGCGACCAGCAGCGACGCGTTCTTCATCCCAGCGGCCCGTCATGACGCCGCCCGCATAGACGGCGATCGCCACGGTGATGACGGCCGGCGGGATCCAGCCGAGGAGGGCGCTGCGTCGCATGGCCGGTGAGCCTACTGGACGGTAACCTCAGTCGATCAGGCGGTTGATGATCTCGTCCGGGTCGGCGTCCTCGGCGTCCTCGGCGTCCGCTCGGACGTCGATCTCCCAGCCGCGGACCTCGGCTCTCGCACCGGGCGCCAGGAACTCCGAACCGCCCGGCGTCAGCTGCAGCACGACGCTGTCGTCGCGCCAGTCGGTCGTCACCGTGACGACGCCGCGGTCGCCGTCCGCCATGCACGCCGCCATCCCGCGCAGCACCGTGCACGCCCACAGCAGCGTCGGCAGCCGGAAGTCGGCCCGCGACTCGAACTCGACGACGAGCGCGGCGGTGGCTTCGTCGTACCGCAGCAGCAACCCGTCCTGGACGAGGTCGAGCAGCACGTCGGCATGGTCGCCGTCGAGCCACGAGTCGCACTCGGCGATCGCGGCGGGCAGCTCGTCCCGGTCCTCCTGCCCGCCGATGACACCGGCCCACTCCGCCGGCGACCAGGCCGACGCCGGCTCGACCGGCGCGTTCAGGTACGCCCGCAGCCGGGAACGTTCGATCCTGACCGCCGCCGTCACGCAGACTGACTCTGACACGGCGACACTGTAGACCGTTTGGAGATGCCCGTGCGCAACCCCGCGGCCGACGTCGCGGGTGTTCCGCACGACGTTCGCCGGAGGCGCGTGGGTGATGCTCCGCGAGGACCCGGACTTCCATCAGCGGTTCGTCGCCACCGTCACCCCCGACCGCGTCGCCGGGCACTGGGACGCGTCCGACGACGGCGGCGTCACGTGGCGCAAGGACTTCGACCTGCTGTAGCGTTCATTGGCCGGCGTACGGGTCGGCCCAGTCGAACCGGTCGGCGGCGTCGAGACGGGCCAGCTGGTCGGCGCTGAGCGCGAGCGCGACGCCGTCGAGCGCCGAGTCGAGCTGGTCGACCTTGCTGCCGCCCAGCATCGGCCGGAGCCCGTGGCTGAGCAGCCACGCCAGCACCACCTGACCGCGCGCGGCCCCGGTCTCGGCGGCCACCGCGTCCAGGGCGGCGATCCTCGCGGTGTTGCCCGGGTGGTCGTACACGTCGGGGATCGGCTTCATCGGGTTGTCATACGCACCGGACAGCAGCGGCGTGTACGCCCACACGTCCATGCCGTGCTCCTTGGCGTAGTCCGCCTGCTCGTCGCTGAGCACCCCGAAACGGTGCACGACCCCCGGCGGCAGCGTGCCGGGCCGCGGCCGCAGATAGGTCGCGTTGAGCTGCAGCGCGTCGAACGGCTTCCCGCCGGTCGCTGTCGCGTGCGCGCGACCGCGCTCCACCAGCCACGCCGGGTGGTTGGAGACCCCGAACCGGTCCGCGGCCAGGCCCTGCAGCGCGTCGACGGTGTCCTCGACCCGCACCGACCGGTCCTCCTGGTGCAGCCACAGCAGGTCGACCCGATCCACGCCGAGCCGCTCCAGGCTCCCGTCGAACGCCTTGCGCACCGCGGCCGGCGACAGCCCCGCCCGCCGCTGCGGCCACGACCCGGGCTCGACCGGCTCGGCGCCGAGCTTCGTCGCGATCCGTACCGTGGTGCCGGGCCGCGCCTTCAACCACCGCCCGATGACCCGCTCACTGTCCCCGCCGTGCCCGCTCTCACTGGCCCAGAACGCGTAGCAGTCCGCCGTGTCGACCCACACCCCACCCCGCTCGACGAACCGGTCAAGCAGCGCGAACGACGTCCGCTCGTCGATCGTCGTCCCGAACATCATCGCCCCGAGCACCAGCGGCACCTGCGTCACATCGTCCATACCGCCGACCCTGACACCTGGAGCGCGCTCCAGGTCAAGCCACGTGCGATCATGCCGCCGTGGGCTTCTTCGGTGGTTTCCTGTACGGCGGCCAGTCCTGGACCGAGGCCGACCGCTCCGCCGCGCGGGCACTGACCGGCCCGTGGCTGCACGTCGACATCCACGACAGCGACTTCGCGGCGCTCACGTACCGCCCCGCGGGCCCGGGTACTGGCGTCGCATTCCTCGGCTACACCCCCGGCGTGTACTTCGGCATGCCCGACGCCGGCCCACCCACCGACGCTCCCCGCGAGGCCGCCGGCCTGGCCGCCTGGTGGGCCGGCCTGAACCCGTCCGCCCCGTCCACCGACCGCGACACCATGGCCGCCACCCTGCTGCCGTACCTCGCCACCGACGAACCCCAGGACGCCGACGACGACAGTTCTCCGTTCGTCGAGGACAAGGTGGACGACTTCCTCACCGCCCTGGGCCTGCCCTCGTTCCGCGGCTGACCCCGCGATGGCAACCCTGGCATCCAGGACGGCGACGCCCTCGTTGCGGAGACCCGCGCGGCCCTGACCCCCGGCCAGCGCACCGTCTTCGACGGTGCCTACCCCGAGCGCGCCTGACCGCGTTCCGGGTCGTGCAGTAGCGTCGGGCGGCGTGGAGCCGGACTGGGTGAGGGACACGCGGGCGTCGTACGACACGGTCGCGGTCAGCTACGGGGAGATGCTGAAGGACGCGTTGGACGGGCAGCCCGTGGTGCGGCACGTGCTGGCGATGTTCGCGGAGCTGGTGCTGAACGCCGGAGGCGGGCCCGTCGTCGATGTCGGCTGCGGTACCGGCCGAGTCACCGCCCACCTGCGAACACTGGGCCTCGACGCGCAGGGTGTGGACCTGTCCCCGGGCATGGTCGAGGTCGCGCGGCGGGACCATCCTGCGGTCAGGTTCGACGTGGGCTCGATGACGGGCCTGGACCTCGCCGACGGTTCGGTGCAGGGCATCCTCGCCTGGTTCTCGATCATCCACGTGCCTGACGACGCGGTCCAGCAGGCGTTCGGCGAGTTCCGGCGGGTGCTGCGGGCCGGCGGGGTGGTGCTCGTCGGCTTCTACGTCGGCGACACCACGAAGCTGAAGACCGAAGGCTACGGCGGCCACCCGATGAAGGTGCACGTCCACCGCCGCCCGATCGAGCGGGTCGCCGGCTGGCTGACCGAAGCGGGCCTGCGCACCGACGTCGAACTGCTGCACCACCTGGACGACACCGTCACCGGCGGCATGCTCATCGCACACACCTGACGGCGCCGGCGATGATCTACGCTGATCCTCGTGGGCGTGGCGGAGGGTGGTCGGATCCTCGCAGTTCGCGTCAGCTTGTTGATGGGGCCGCTGGTCCTCATGTTCGGCGTCGCCGCGCTCGCCGGCATCGTCGGCCTGACCACCGCGCGTGCGGAAGCTGTGTTCCTGGTCGGGACCATCGGCATCGTCGTGCCGATCGCCGTCCTGGCCGGGCGATGGGCCGCCCCGATGCTGGTCGTGGCCGCCCTGGTTGCCGGCTTCCTGGCGTCGGCCGTGCTGTTCACGTCCGTCCCGACGATGGTGCTCTCCGTGCGGGGGCGTCCGACGACAGCGGTGGTTGCGACAAGCACTGACGTCACGGTGCACACCAGATCAGGCACCAGCCACGAGTGGCGGTATCAGCTCGTCGACACGGCCGGCCGGCCGATCCCCGGCCGCCTGGTCGCGACCGGACCGTACTGGCAGCCCGGCGACCAGGTCGACGTGCTGGTCGATCCCAATGGGCGGATCGATCCGCACGAGGCCGGCGAAGCCGACGAGTGGCCATCATCGGCCGTCATCGCCGGGTCGTTGATCGCTATCACGGCAGGCTTGGCGGTGCTGGCCGCCAGGCGAGGCAGGCGTCCCTCGTAGACAACCGGCCGGCCTGATCGAACCCACCGCGGCAGGATCGCTCAGCGGCGGCGGAAGAAGCTGCGCTTCGGCTGCACGAGGTTCTTGATGAGTGCGTGGATCGTGTCGAACGTGAGCACGGTCGGGTTCCGGTCGGTTGATGCGAGCAGGCCAAGGCAGCGCAGCACGAACTCGCGGGGGCCCCGCTGGTCGGCGGTGAAGACGGGACCGCCCGCGAAGCCGGCGGGCAGCGTGCCTCGCCAGCGCACGACGCCGTCAGGGTCGCGGGCGATCGTGGAGGTGGCGATCGCCAGGGGTCGTGCCTCGCCGGGCTCGCCCAGCTCCCGGGTGACGTGGCCCAGGGCGTACGCCCCGCGCGGCTGCGCATCGACGGCGCGGACGTGCTCGGCCTTGGCGGCGGCGCCGTCGGTGATCTGCGTGGTCGCCCAGGACCAGCCCTTCCTCGCCGCGTGTTCGTGGAGGAACGACGTGCTGGTCACCGCCACACCGGAGCGCCGCGCCCACATCTGCTCGAAGTCGGGCACGACAAGTTCGTCCGACGCCGCGCCGGTGGGCTCGACCAGTTCGGGCCGCAGCCGCACCTCGCCGAGCTTGGTGCGCGTCAACCGGTCGGCGGTCAGCCACCATTCGCGGACCTGTTCGCCGTCGGGCGTGGAAGCCACCAGCTCGTTGTAGAAGAACGCCGTCCCCGGGCTCGTGCGCGACCCCACCGGGAGGGTGCTCGCGCTCCAGTGCTCCAGGACCAGGTCGGCGAGTGGATCTTCGTCTGTCACGGCTGACATCTTGCCTGCCGCACGTCCGCGCTGGCGACCCCGAATTCCGCTGGTCGCGTCGGTGGGCGGCAGACTACGGTCATCGCTTGTCGCTGTCCGTAGACCGCTGTGGTCGAGCGCCTGCCTGAGGGGGCGAACGTCGTGGGCCCGCGTGCGGTAGTGAGGCTCAAGCAGGCGGAGTACGACCGCGTGTGGGATCGGTTCTCCAAGCGGTTCGGGTTCCGGCCGGGCATGGCACGCAGCACCTGGCCCGCGATCCGGGAGCCGGTCGAGTCGGTGACCTGGAGCCTCGACCGGTTGGATGACGATCCCGGCGACGTCCAGCTGGATGCGATGGTGGCCGCCGTGCACGCTGGGTTGCGGGAGTGCACGCCGCCGCGCGGCACGCTGCTGGTCCTGGACTGGCAGCACGAGTGCTTCCGGATCCGCCCGCACCGGGTCGCCGCCGGGGACGGATCGGTCTGGGTGCCGAGCGTGATGCCCGACGCGGACTACCACATCCACCTCGCCGAGAACTTCAGCTACGGCACCTTCGGGCATCCCTGGGAGCGCACGCTGTGCGTGATGGGTTCGCCGCTCCTCGACCGGGTCGGCGGGTCCGTGAAGGTGGAGCCCCCGTACACCGCGGCTGAAGCTGTGAAGCGGCTTCGCGGTCATGACGGGCGGAGTTGTTGTTCGATGCGGAGGAGCTTGTCGGCGTTGAGGTCGGTCTCGTAGCAGGTCGGTGCTGGGTCGGTGAAGAGTTCCGGGTACACGACGATCCGCCGCTCGCCGTCGAGGTTGGCCTCGATCGTGCCGATGACCAGGACCGTGCCGGGTGGGATGCGGTCGGGTTGGATGACGACGCTGTGCAGGGCGCCGGGGTGGGTGCGGCGGTCGGGGCTGTCGCGCAGCGGGGGCAGCCGGGCCAGCGCGGCCCGCCGCCGGCGGTTGGACCGCCACTGGTTGCGCACCAGGTTGTGCGCCACGCCGAGCAGCCACGGCAGCAGGCTGGCCTCGGTGAGCTCGGTCCGGCCGCGCGCCGCCCACACCTCCAGGAAGACCGCGGCGCTCAGGTCCTCGGCGAGCGCGGCGTCCCCGGTCCGCCAGAAGCAGAAGGTGTACACCTGCCGCGCTTGCCGCGTGTACAGGTCACCGAACGCGGCGGCGTCGCCGGCCCGCGCCCGGTCCCACAACAGTCGGTCGTCGTCATCCATCACCAATGTCGTGTCCGCCGCCGCCCTCCGCGTCCCGCTCCGGGATCACGGTCGCATAAACGCCGCCCGGCGACGGTGTCACAGGGCGTCGGCCTGTCTCGTCCCAGTGTGAGGAGTACAGAGGAAACGGGACGAGGAGGACGGCGTCATGCGAGTGTTCGTGGCAGGCGGGACCGGGGTCATGGGGCGGCGGCTGGTGCCGCTGCTGGTGGCGCGCGGGCATCAGGTGACCGCGACGACCACGACCGCGGCGAAGATCGGGCTGCTGGAAGGGCTCGGCGCGAAGGGGGTCGTGATGGACGGGCTCGACGGGGCGGCCGTCGGCGAGGCGGTGGCGGCGGCCGCGCCGGACGCGATCGTGCACCAGATGACCGCGCTGTCGTCCGGGCACTCCGGCAAGCCCAACCCGCGGCGACCCGACCGGTTCTTCGCGCTCACCAACCGGCTGCGCAGCGAGGGCATCGACCACCTGCTCGCCGCGGCCGAGGCCGTCGGCGGCGCGCACATCGTGGCGCAGGGGCACGCGAGCATGAACGGCGGGCGCGACGGCGGGTGGGTGAAGACCGAGGACGACCCGCTCGTGGTCGTGGAGGGGACCAAGGCGATCAACCACCTCGAGTCGGCGGTCGTCGCGGCCGGCGGCGCGGTCCTGCGCTACGGCGGCTTCTACGGCGCCGGCTCCCACGACGACCAGGTCAACCTGGTCCGCAAGCGGCTCGTGCCGATCGTCGGGCGTGGCACCGGCCACTTCTCGTGGGTGCACGTCGACGACGCCGCGGCCGCCACCGTCCTCGCCGTCGAGCGGCGGGCGCACGGGATCTTCAACATCGTCGACGACGAGCCGGCCCCGGTCGCGGTGTGGCTGCCGTACCTGGCGGAGTGCGTCGGGGCCAAGCCGCCGCGGCGGGTGCCGGTGTGGCTGGCGAAGCTCGTCGCCGGGGACATGGCCGTCGGCGCGCTCGTGGAAGGCCGCGGCTTCTCCAACGCCAAGGCGAAGCGGGAGCTCGGCTGGAAGCTGCGGTACCCGTCGTGGCGGCAGGGTTTCAAGGAGGCGGTGGCATGACGAAGGTGGAGGAGTTCGAGGAGCTGCGGCCGCTGCTGTTCTCGATCGCGTATCGGATCCTCGGCAGCGTCGCCGAGGCGGAGGACGCGGTCCAGGAGACCTGGCTGCGCTACGAGCAGACGGGCACCCGGCCCGCGTCGGCGAAGGCGTTCCTGTCGGCGGTGGTCACGCGGATCTCGATCGACGTGCTGCGCTCCGCGCGGGTGCGGCGGGAGGCGTACGTGGGGGAGTGGTTCCCCGAGCCGCTGCTCGCCGACCCGTACGACGACCCGGAACGCTCCGCCGAGCTCGCCGACTCCGTGTCGATGGCGGCGTTGCTGCTGCTGGAGCGCCTGACGCCGCTGGAACGGGCGGTGTTCGTGCTGCGGGAGGTGTTCGGGTTCGGCTTCGGCGAGGTCGCCGCCGCCGTCGGTCGGTCGGAGGCGGCGTGCCGGCAGCTCACCGTGCGGGCCCGCCGCCACATGGACGTCGGACGGCCCCGGTTCGAGGCGGACCGCCGCGAACGCGACGAGCTCGCCGCCCGGTTCTTCGACGCCCTCCACGACGGCGACGTCGACGCCCTGCGCGAGCTGCTCTCCGCCGACGTGCAGATGGTCGGCGACGGTGGCGGCAAGGCACCGGCCCTCGCCAACACGATCTTCGGCGCGGACAAGGTGGCGCGCCTGCTCGCCGCGTACTTCCCGGCGGTGTTCCGCGCCGACCTGGGCGTCGAGCAGTGCGAGATCAACGGCCAGCCCGGCGCCGTCTTCCGCGACGGGAACGGCAACGTCGCCGGCACCGTGTCGCTGGACGTGCTCGACGGCCGGATCCAGACGATCCGCTCGGTGGTCAACCCCGACAAGCTCGCCCACCTGGGCCCGGTCGCGGACGGCTGGGCCCTCGCCCGCGAGGTGAAACGGGCCCGGGCGGCAGGGGTGGAGCAGGCGCTCGACGAGGGCCGTTAGCCCAGCGCGCGCAGGACCATGTCGACCAGGGCGTCGACGTCGGTGGTGGTCATCGGCTCGCCGGTCATGCCCATGCGGTGCAGCAGGGTGCCGACGACGACGTCGATGAAGAACAGGACGCGGTGCTCCGGCTCGTCGAGGGCGTCCTGGAGCACCAGCCGGTACGGGTCCTGCAGCTGGGTGGACAGCACCTGCCGCAGCGCGGGGTCGTTGACGGCGTCGGTGAACACGCCCGCGAAGGCGGCGCCGATGCCCGGCTCGCCGATCTTCGCGGCGATCCAGCGGATGGCGTTGGCGAGGAGGGCGGACCGGTCGGCGCCGGTCAGGGGCACCGGGCCGAACGCGTCGACGAGGCAGGCGGTGATCAGCGCGCCCTTGGACGGCCAGCGGCGGTAGACGGTGGTCTTCGCGATGCCCGCGGCGGCGGCGATCCGGTCGACGGTCGCGTGCGCGTAGCCCAGCTCGTGGACCGTGCGCAGCGTCGCGGCGAAGACGGCGGCGTCGACGCCGGTGCGGGGGCGGCCGGGCGGTCTGGTGGAAGCGGGCATGGCCAAACCATACCCAGTTGTGCTACTCCTAGTATCGATACTTCAAGTAGCGTAATTGGAGGGGCGTGCCATGAGAGCACCGCTGGGCATCCGGGTGTTGCAGACGCTGCGCAAGGAGCCGGACTGGCTGGCGATGCCGGCCGAGGACCTGGACGCGTTCCGGACCGCGGAGAACCGGCGGCGGTCCGCGCCGCTGATCCGGGTCGTCACCGGCTTCCCCGCCCGCGGCGTGACGATCCACTGGCACGAGCTGCCGCTGCCCGGCAGGTCGCTGCGGATCCGCGTGTACCGGCCGGCGAACGAGGACGCCGGGAACCCGCTGCCGGTCGTGCTCCACGTGCACGGCGGCGGGTTCGTCGGCACCGCCGTCCAGAGCGACTGGATCAACAGCCACCTGGCCGCGCGGCTGCCCGCGGTCGTCGTGTCGGTCGAGCACCGCCTCGTCGCCGCCGGGGTCCCGTTCGAGGCCGCCGTCGCCGACGGGTGGGACGCGCTACGCCACGTCCTGGACCACCCGGCCGCGCTCGGCGTCGATCCCGCCCGCGCCGCCGTCTTCGGCGAGAGCGCCGGCGGGCTCGTGGCCGCCCTCGCCGCGATCCGGGCCCGCGACGCCGGCCTCGCCCTGCGGGCGCAGGTCCTGGTCAACCCGTGCGTCGACCTCACCGAGACCGCCCTGGACTACCCGTCGATGACCGAGCATGCCGACAGCCCCACGCTGACCGTGCCGCAGTTGCGGCTGTTCCGCCGGCTGGCCGTGCCCGAAGGCACCGACGCCAGGGATGTGTCGCCGCTGTACGCTGGAAGCCTCGCCGGCCTGCCCCCGGCACTCGTGGTCGTGCCGACCCTGGATCCCGTGGCGGACCAGGGCCGCGCGTACACCCGCCGCCTCCGCGAACAGGGCACCCCGGCGCAGCTCACCGAGCACGCCGGCGCGCCGCACGCGTTCCTCAGCATGCCGGGCGTCGTCCCGCACGCCAGGGCCGCCCGTGCCGAGATCACCGGCTTCCTCCACGGCCGCCTGACCTGACCGCCGTGGAGGAAGCCGGGGCCTCACCTCACGCCCACTTCTGGAACATCTGCTTGGTGTTGTTGCGCGCGTTGTTGGCCAGGACGAACCCGACACCGTCCGCGTCCACCCCGGTCTCGACCGCGAGCGCCAGGCCGGAGAGGTCGTTGGTGATGCGCCAGATCTGCAGCCCGTTGTCGCGGATCAGGACCCACTTCTGGCTCGTCGTCTGGTCGCACGGGTTCTGCACCACCGGCGTCCCGGCCGTCGACCCGAGGCCACCCAGCGTGTCGAGGCATTGGTTGCTGTACCGGTTCTGGATGGTGTACCTGTCGTTGCCGAGCGGCGTGAACTTCCACTGCCCGTTGTAAGCCATGTTCCCGTACTCCGCCGTCACGACCTGCAGGTCGTTCGTGGTGTACGGCGCCGGCACGGCGGCCACCTTGTCGGTGGCGAAGCTGCTGAGGCGTTCCCACTCCCCGTCGGCCGCACGGGCCGGCGCCGACACCGCCACCACGCCACCGGCGGCGAGGGTCACGGCGAACAGCAGTCGCATGCTCTTGCTGACGATCGTCATCGCTGACTTCCTTCCGTCATGCCCGCCTGCGGTGGCGGGTCATGACGGCCACTGTCGGCCGCCGACCTTCGCCGAACCTTCGGCAATCCTTGCGCCGGCCCTTGCCCGGCCCGGCGGGATGGCATCATGCGGTGGTGGAGATCGAGGTGGTGCTCGGGGACATCGTCGACGAACAGGTGGACGCGATCGTGACCGCGGCCAACGAGTCGCTGCTCGGCGGTGGCGGCGTCGACTGGGCCGTGCACCAGGCAGCCGGGCCGCGGCTGGCGGAGGCGGGTGCGGCGATCGCCCCGTGCGACCCGGGCGACGCGAAGGCCACGCCGGCGTTCGCGCTCGACCCGCCCGTGCGGTACGTCATCCACACCGTCGGACCGGTCTGGGACGGCGGCGCGTACGACGAGCCCGCCATCCTCGCCTCTTGCTACCGCCGCTGCCTGGCGGTGGCCGACGAGCTCGGGGTCCGCAGTATCGCCTTCCCCGCCATCGCCACCGGCGTCTACGGCTTCCCGCCCGCCGCCGCGGCCAGGATCGCGGCCGACACGCTGCGCACCACCCGCACGTCGGTCGAGCGCGTGCGCCTGGTCGCGTTCGACGAGGAGGCCATGGACCTCCTGACCGCCGCCCTCGCCCGGGAGCCGTCGTGACGCTCGAGGTGCCCGCCTGGGCGGGGGAGGCCGCCCGCGGCCTGGCGCGGCCGCTGGTGTTCGCGACCGTCAGTGGGGCGCATCTGTACGGGTTCGCGTCCGTCGACTCCGACCTCGACCTGCGCGGCGCGCACCTGCTCGCCGCGGAGGAGGTCGTCGGGCTGCGGACCGGGCCGCAGACCCTGCAGCACGCCGGGGTCCGCGACGGCGTGGAGCTGGACGTCGTCAGCCACGACCTGCTGAAGTTCGCGAAGATGCTCACCGGCCGCAACGGCTACGTCCTGGAGCAGCTGCTGTCGCCGCTGGTGGTCGTGACGACCCCGGTGCACGCCGCGCTCAAGGCGCTCGCGCCGGGCCTGGTCACCCGGCACCACGCGCACCACTACCTCGGCTTCGCCGCCACCCAGGAGCGGCTGCACGCGAGGACCGGCGAGCTCAAGCCCGCGCTGTACACGCTGCGGGTGCTGCTGACCGGCATCCACCTCATGCGCACCGGCGAGGTCGAGGCGGACCTGGGCGTGCTCGGCGCTGATCTGCGCTATGTGCCGGACCTGATCGCCGCGAAGCGCGAGGCCGAGCACGGGCCGCTGCCCGACGGCGCCGCCGCGCACCTGGCCGCGGACGTCCCGCGCCTGCGCGCCGAGCTGGAGGCCGCCCGCGACGCCTCACACCTGCCGGACCGCCCTGACCCGGCGGCCGTCGACGCGCTGCACGACCTGGTGGTGCGGACCCGGCTTCAGCCGAACCAGGTCATCGCCTGACCGTGCGCCCTGGTCCACGCGAGGGGTCGCCCGTCGAGGGCCAGCACGTTGTGCAGCGTGTCGTCCGGTTCGTCCGGGATCCGCCCGTACGGCAGGACGTCCGCGCCCTCCACGGCGATCCAGTGGCCGGGCAGCCGCCGTACCACATCCGCGAACGCCAACCGGCGGGCCGACGGCACCTGGTAGAGCACCGAGGTGTGGAAGACGACGAGGGTCGCGCCGCCGGGCGCCCGCGCCGCCAGGCCCGGCAGGTCGTCGACGAGGTCACCGCGGCGCAGGACGGGTGGGTCGGCGGCGGCGACGGCGGCCGCGGCGCGCAACCGGTCGCGGCGGTGCTGGTGCTCCGGCCAGATCAGCGCCTCCAGCCAGGCGACGTCGGCCGGGTCGGTGACGTCGAGCGGGTTCAGGTCGATGCCGGCCCGCCACACCACCTCCGGCAGCCGCTGCGGTGGTGCCGTGCCGGTGAGCGCGCAGTCGAGCACCGGACCGTCCTCGCCGATGATGTCGCCGCCGTTGTACCGGTAGCGGTACCGGTCCGGGTAGAGCCCCGGACCCGCGGACGCCCCCACCTCGAGCAGCGCCAGGGGCTGCGGCAGCGCGGCGAGGACCGGCAGCAGCAGCGCGCACCGCCCCGCCTCGTTCGTCTGCGTGGCCCGCCGCCGCAGCTCGGTCTGCACCGCGGCCCAGTTCGCGACCGTGAAGTCGTGGAACGCCCCCGGATCCTCGACCGGCCCGCCGAGCAGCCGCACCACGCCGAGCAGCAGGTTCGGCTGCCGCTTCGGCTCCGGCACCGTCTCCAGCAGCGCCACGACCTCGGCGTCCCGCGCGATGGCGAGGCACAGCCGCTCGTACACCGGCGACACACCCTGCGCTTCCCGCTGTGCGAATTCGGTGAACCTCGATGCAGTGCTCACCGGGTGATCGTCGCACGACTCTGTGGCACGATCGGGTCGTGGATGACGTGTCGCGGGGACCTGTGCTGGTGATCGGGCTCGACCCCGAACGGATCCCCGGCTGGGACCCTGAGCCGGTCGTCGCGGCGATCGCCCGCGGCCAGGCCCACTTCGCCGAGCACGGCATCGAGGCCGACCTGTGCCTCCTCGCCCCCGACGAGGACCCCGCCACCGCGATGACCGAGGCCCTGACCGCCAAGCCCTACACCTGCGTCGTGGTCGGCGGCGGCATCCGCAAGCACGAGCCCCTCCTGCTCCTCTTCGAGCAGGCCGTCAACCTGGTCCGCCGGCACGCCCCGGCGGCGGCGATCGCCTTCAACAGCACCCCCGAGGACACCGCCGAAGCCGCCCTCCGCTGGCTTCGGTGACCACCTGCTGGTTCCGCCCGCTCGGCGATCCGGGCGAGCACCGGGACGTGCACCCGGACGACCTCGCGGCCGTCTACGACTCCCCGGAGGCGGCCTTCCGCTGCGACACCGCCACGGCCGCGGTGATCGTGTTCCTCGTCGGCGACGCCCACTGCCTGGTCATGCTGCGCTCGGGTGGGACCGACGAGTTCCTGGTCGAGCCGGGCAACGACGACACGTCGGTGTCCCTGTCCGGCGTGCGGACGGCCGTGCCCGCCGGCGCCGTCGTGCCCCGCCGGCGCGGCCTCGAGGCCCTTCAGGGCATCGACGACCCGGAGCGGCTACGCGCCGCGCACTCCTGGCGGGCGGTGCCATGCTGGCTGCACGACCCGCTGCACGAGCGGCTCGGCGACGTCGTCGAAGCCCTGATCGACCGTGCCTACGCCGCCCCACCGGACGCGCCCGCCGCCCTGCTCCATGTCAAACACCTCATGCTGTTCCACAACGAGGCACAGGCCAACGGCTTCTCGGCAGAGTTGGCAGCGGACGCCGCCCTCGGCGCGGACCACCTCGACCTGCCCGACCTCGCCGCCGTCATCCGCGAGATCCACGCGGACGAGGACATCGACTGGCGACGGCTCCACGAGAGGTACCAGGCCTGTTCAGGCCCGTTCGGCGACGACGCCGGGCTGATCCGGGCCGCGGTGGCGCGCCGGTTCGACGCCTTCCCGGGCGAGTTCGGCGCCGACGACCGCACGCCCCACCCGTAGGCTGCTGGCGTGGTCGAGCTCCCGCCGTGTGACGACGTGTGCGGTGCGCTGGAGGAGCACGTCCGGCGGTTCTTCAGCCCCCGTCGCGTCGAGGTGCTGACGTGGGAGGCGGGGCCGATCCGGGCCGCGAACCCGCACTTCCGGGTGCTGCGGGTCGCGCCCGCTGAGCCCGGCGGGCTGTGGGAGTACGTGTCGACGGGCGGCTGGGCGGCCACCGCCGAGCGTGATGACGGCCTGGAGTTCGTCCTCAGCACGCCGGTCGCGACGCCGTGGGCGGTCGAGCTGCTCGCGATGATGGTGTACTACCACCGCGGTGGCCAGCTCGGCCTCGGCCACACGGTCCCGATCGGGGAGCCGTGGCTGCCCGGCTCCCGCTGCGACCACCTGCTGGTCTCCCTGCCCTACCCGTTCGGCCCGGAACTGGAGCTGTGCCACGTCGGCGACCGTCACGTCGAGTTCCTGTGGCTGGTGCCCATCACCGAGGCGGAGCGCGACTTCAAGGTCGCGCACGGTCAGGAGGAGCTCGAACAGCGCTTCGAGGCGGCGGGCCTCCAGTACTGGGACGTGAATCGCGGCTCGGTCGTCTGATCCGGCACCGCCGGGGCACGGTCCGCTCCTGGCCGGCGCATCACCGGCCAGGAGCGGGGACCGTCACCGATCGTCGCGCAGCCAGCGCCAGGCGACCACGCCCACCCAGACCTCGAACGCGAGGGTGCTCACCGCGAGCAGCGGGAACATCGCCCCCGCCAGCAGGGTCGCGCTGCCGGCGAGGCTGAGCACGACGATGACGACGCCCGCGCGGACCAGCCACGGGTTCCTGCCCCCGGCCCGCAGCGCGAGCGCGATGGCCCCCACGAAGAACACCCGGGCGAACACCGAGAACGCCAGCCCGAACGGCGCGACCGAGTCCCAGCCCGCGAGGATCCGCAGGTCCGCCCCGGCGGAGGCGGTCTCGAGGGCCACGTCGTGCAGCATCCCGCCCAGCGGCCAGATCAGCGCCAGCAGCGCGCCGGCCGCGACCGCGACGGTGGCGAGGGCCCCGCTGCCGTCGGCCCGCCGCAGCCGCACGTGCACCGCCCCGAGGAACCCGAGCAGCAGCGTGCCCGCGGCCATGAAGGCGAAGTTGCCGATGCGGTACAGCTGCGCGGCGTCGAACACGCTCTGCCCGCGCTCCAGCGCGGGGTCGGCCGGCGAGCCACCGTGCGGGAGGACGAACACCGTCATCGCCACCATCACGAGCAACTGGCAGACGGTGAAGGCGATCCCGAAGCGGGTGCTGGCGCGGGTCATGTCGGCCGCCGGCGCCTGTGGACGGCCGGTTTCGGTCAAGGTCATGGTGGTTCCTCAAAGTTCGTCGGAAGGGTCCGCGAGGTGCGGATGCCGCCACGGTACGAACGGCGCCGGCCGACCCGCATCGACCCACGGGCTGCTCCGACGATCAGCCCGTGGGATGAGGCCCGCGCCGCTGGTCATGGCTTACGCTCGCCGCGTGAACCCCAGGCTGGACCGGCTGCACGTGACCCGGCTGGACGTCGTCCTGACCGCCGTGCTGACGGTCGCCGGGCTCGTCCAGGCGCTGGTGCTGCCGTTCGCCGCGCCGGGGGTCGGCGAGCTGTTCGTCGTCGGGTCGACGCTGCCGCTCGCGTGGCGCCGCCGGCACCCGGTCGAGGCGGCCGCGGTGTCCAGCGCGTTCTGGCTCATCACGATGGACGGGTTCCCGCTGCTGGGCTTCGTCACGGTGCTGCTGCAGTTCTACGCCCTCGGCGCCTACGGCGCGCCCCGCGCGGCGGTGTGGGCGGTGTCGGTGTGGGCGTGCGTGACGGGCGTCGTCGGCACGCTGCTCGGCCCGGAGGTGCCGACGGCGGCGATCGGCTCGGTCCTCGTCGTCGTCGCGCCGGTCCTCGCCGGGCGCGTCGTGCGCCGGCAGCGGCAGCAGCACCAGGCGCTGCTGGACCTGGCACGCGAGCTGGAGGCGGAGAAGCGCAAGGTGCAGGAGGCCGCGGTCAGCGAGGAGCGGGCCCGGGTCGCCCGCGAGCTGCACGACGTCCTCGGCCACGAGCTGACGCTGATCGCCGTGCAGGCGGAGGCGGCGTCGGCGGCGCTGCGGCTCGCCCCCGACCGGGCCACCGCGCCGGTCGAGGCGATCCGCGAGACCGCGCACCGGACGCTGCGGGAGATCCGTGCCGCGTTGGACGTCGTGGCGCCGCCCACCGACCCCACCGACGCGACCCCCGCCGGCCTCACCGACCTCGCCCGCCGCGCCCGGGACGCGGGGATCGCCAACTCGCTCACCGTCACCGGCACGCCGTGGGCCGGTCACACGTCGGTGTGGCTCGCGGTCCACCGGATCGTCCGCGAGTGCCTGACCAACGCCGGCCGGCACGCACCCGGCACACCCGTGACGGTCGACGTGCACTGGACCCGGGACACGGTCACGGTCACCGCGGTGAACGCCGCCGGCGCCGGCGCGCAGGCCCGCGCCGTCGATGACAGCCGGACCGGCGACCGGGAGGGCCGTGGCCTCGCCGGCATGCGGCACCGGGCCGAGCTGCTCGGCGGCACGTTCGCGGCGACCAAGGGTGACGGGCGCTTCGAGGTGCACGTGACGCTGCCGCAACCGGGAGCGGCCGCATGACCAGCGTCGTCATCGCCGACGACCAGGTGCTGGTGCGGCACGGGCTGCGGCTCATCCTGGAGCTGGCCGGGTTCGAGGTGGTCGCGGAGGCGGCCGACGGCGCCGAGGCGGTCGCCGCGGTGGCCGCGCACGGGCCCGACGTGGTGCTCATGGACCTGCGGATGCCGGTGATGGACGGCGTCGAGGCGACCCGGCGGATCGTCGAGGACACCGCGGGACGCACGCGGGTGCTGGCGCTGACCACGTTCGACACCGACCAGCACGTCCTCGACGCCCTGCGGGCCGGTGCGGCCGGCTTCCTGCTCAAGGACGTCACGTCCGACGGTCTCAGCGACGCGATCCGCCACGCCGTGGCCGGCGAGCCCGTCCTCGCGCCGAGCGTCCTGACCCGCGTCCTGGACCACTTCGCCGCCCGGCAGCCGTCGCTTTCGTCGCCGCCGCCCGGCCTGCGCGACCTCAGCGAACGCGAGCTGGAGGTCCTCGGCCGCATCGGCGCCGGCCTGTCCAACGCGGAGATCGCCGCCGACCTCGTCATCAGCATGGCGACGGTGAAGACCCACGTCCGCCACATCCTCGCCAAGCTCGACGTCCGAGACCGCGCACAGGCCATCGTCGTCGCCCACGACGCCGGCCTCCGCCACGACCCGACCCGCTCCGCCCGCGGCGCGTGACACAGACGCGAGGAGCTCGTCAATCCGAGCCACTCCGGCGAAGGCCCAGCCGGCGAGCGTGATCACGCTCAGCCGCGTCGCGGACAGTGATCCGCCGTCGAACCCGTGCCGGTGATGACCGCTGCGGCCCCGGGGAACAGATCGACCATGCCGTTGGAGTAGTCAGGGTGCTCCGGGGAGGGGGGACGTCCTCGGCGATCCGGTAGCGACTGTCACTGGTGTGCACAGGGCTGCTGGTCACCATGGTGCGCACTCCTTCACGGACCGAGCCTACGCTGCCGGCAGGGGGTGCTGACCATGACGCGACCGCCAGCCGTCGTGGCCGTTCTGAAAATCCTGGAGAACCCTGATGCTGAGGTGGCCTGCCCCCGGTGCGGCGCCGGTCACCTCACCGTCGCCATGGTCGAGAGTTCACATGAGGAGCGAGTTTCCTGCACAAACTGCGATTTCGAGTCATGGGTTCGTCTCACCCCACCGAGCGACGGTTCTGTTTAGCCGAACATTTCCCGAGCCGAGGAGGTCGGCCGAGCCTGCCCCGTTACCCGCCGAGAGCCAGCCGCCTGCTGACGGAGCCAGGCTGCCTGTTCCGCATCACGTGGACTACGTGAAGGGCGATCGAAATCATCGAGGACCCCCTGCAACCGGGGATTCATTCCCTTGCCCGCCAGCACGTAGGCCAGGGCGAGGTCCTTCCGCTTCGTCACCCACCATCCCCGTGCCCCACCATCAAGGAAGTCGGCCAGGCCGCCGGGATCCAGGAGCGCCTGCAGCTCGGGAACTGCGACCTGCTCGAGCCGTTCGCCCAGGACCAGGCCGCAGTCATCCCCACCATCGGTGCCCCGGATGACCCAGCCATCCCGGAGTCGAGACTTCACCGGCGGATCCAAACGACGCCGCAGCAGGCCATGCCGCTCGACCGGATTGGTGGGCCGTTTCTGCGAAGAGTCGTCGATCAAGTACTGCCACCACGCGGCTGGCAGTACCGCCAGATTGACATAGAAGTTGACTTCGTCGCCGTCGTTGTACGACGACTTCTGCAGATTGACGACCGCAATATCCCCGGCAGGCGACCTCCGCCGCCAAGTCGGAGCCGGTCCTCTGAATCCGGCCTCCCGCAGTGGCGGACCCACGTGCATCTTGACCATGGCCCCGAAGGCTTCCTTGGCTGTCACAAGGACATCAGAACATGGCGAAACGGAACGGCGATCATGATCGTTCACGCAGATCGAGCCAGCGCCCCGTTCTCGCGAACGAGACCAGCCGGCGGCCGGTTGGGTGTCAACGGCCTGGCGGCGCTGGCTGGCGGTGGGGTTGTCACGCAGCGGACGGGGGCGGCGCGCAAAGGCGACACGGGGGCCGTGATCAGGTAACTACGATCACTGGCTCTGAGCGTCGGAGGCGTTGAATGACCGTGCAAGAGCAGACATCGACACTGGCCAGTGGTGTTGAGTGGGGCCGCAGGTTGGGGGTGGCGGTCCTGGCCGGTGGCGTCGCCGGGCTGGTCGCCGGGGGTGTCGGCGGGCGGCTGATCATGCTCGCGCTGGCCCGGATGAACCATCCGCGGGCGACCGGGGTGCTGAGCGACGACGGCTTCGTCATGGGCCAGTTCACCCTCGCGGGCACCGTCAACCTCCTGCTGGTCTGCACCGTCATCGGCGCGATCGGCGGGCTGGTCTGGGTTGCCGTCCGGGGTCTGCGCTTCGGTCCGGTGTGGTGGCGGCGGGTCAGCGTGCCGCTCGGAGCGACGCTCGTCATCGGGTCGATGATGGTCCACAGTGACGGTGTCGACTTCACGCTGCTCGACCCGCCGCTCGTCGCCGTGGCCCTGGTTCTCTGTATCCCGCTGCTCGCGACGATCCTCGTCACGTGGCTCGGCGACCGCTGGATCGGCAGCGACCAGACCGTCTGGCAGCGGATGCCGGCGGCGGTCGCCTGGATCGCCAGGGGCGCCTTGGCCGTGTTCGCCGGCTGGGCCCTGGTCGACATCGCCACCAAGGTCGGTCAGATCCTCTAACGGGAGCGCGTCAGGAGGCGAGCGAGATGGTCACGGGGCCGCCGGTGGGGTCGGCGGCCGTGACGAGGCTGAACGGGACGCGGAAGACGCGGCCCGGGGCGGCGGGCCAGGGGAGGCGCGCGGCGCCGATGCGGTGGCCGTCCTGGGTGGCGAGGACGTGGGGGAAGCGCCGGTAGGTGTCGGTCCACAGCTGGAGGCGGCCGCGGACCGGGGGCGGGCCGGTCGGGTGGAACCGCTGCGGTGCGACCCAGCGCAGCGGGGGCTCGCAGGTCAGGGCGACGGGTCGTACATCAGCGGCGGCACCGGCGAGGAAGGCCAGGACGGCGGGGGTGACGTGGCGGCCGTCGAGGGCTGCCAGGTCGGCGGTGTCGACGGGGTGCAGGAGGTTGCCGGCCGCGAACACGCCCGGGACGCTCGTCGCGAGGGTGGTGTCGACGCGCGGGCCGTGGGTGCCGGGGTCGAGGGCGAGGCCGCCGGTGCGGGCGAGCTCGTGCTCGGGGATCCAGTCGCCGGTGAGGACGACGGTGTCGCACGGGATCCGGTGGCGGCGGCCGGTGCGCAGGTCCTCGATGTCGACGGACTCGACGCGGCCGTGGCCGTTGACGGCGGTGACGCGGGTGCGGGTCAGGACGGGGACGCCGAACGCGAGCCGGCCCGGCATCCGCAGCGTCGCGTGCGGCGACTCGGTGGTCATGAGCGCGGGGCGGCAGCCGGCGTGGCGCAGGGTGAGGGCGGCGGACCAGCTGACGAGGTCGGCGCCGACGATGACCGCCCGGGTGCCGACGTCGCGCCGGTACAGGTGGACGAGCTGCTGGAGCTGGCCGGTGGTGTACACGCCGTCGGGGCGGTCGCCGGGGATGTGCCTGGCTGGTCTCGGGCGTTCGCGGGCGCCGGTGGCGAGGACGACCGCGTCGGCGGTGATGACGCGCCGGCCGCGGGGGGAGGTGACCTCGAGGGAGCCGTCACCGGTCCAGCCGGTGACGGTCGCCTCGGTCTCCAGCCGGGCGCCGGCCGACAAGGCGGCGGCGGTGAGGCGGCGGGCGTAGGCGGGGCCGGAGACGAAGCGGTGAAGGTCGCGGATGCCGTACCCGAGGTGGGCGCTGTGCCTGGGGATGCCACCGGTCGCGGCCTCCCGCTCCAGGACGAGAACCCCGTCGCCGAGCCGCCCGGCGAGGGCCGCGGCGGCGGTGAGCCCGGCCGGGCCGCCGCCGACGATCGCGACCCTGACGTGCTCACGCATGCCCACCACCGGTGCCTCCGAGCGTCTCGACCAGGTCGCGGAGCTGGGCGCCGCAGTAGAAGCCCTGGCAGCGGCCGTTCATCGCCCGTGTACGGCGGCGCAGGCCGTTGAGATCCGCCGGCGGGATCGGAGACGTGTACGCGTCGCGGATCTCGCCCATCGTGACCCGCTCGCAGAAGCACACGACGCGCCCGTACTGCGGGTCGGCGGCGATCGTGGCCGCGTCCTGGTACGGGCGGGGGAACGCCTCACCGAGGTTCGGCATGCGCGGCGGGTCCGGCAGGTCGGCGCGAGGTGTCACGTCCAGGTGGCCGGACAGCAGTTCGCCGACGTGCTCGGCGATCGCCATCCCGGCGGTGAGGCCGGTGGAGCGGATGCCGCCGACGAGGACGTACCGGCGCGCGGGGTCGACGTCGATCAGGTAGTCGTCGCGGTCGATCGCGGCGCGCAGGCCGGCGTACGTGGCGGTGACCTCCTCGTCGAGGAGGCGCGGCAGCAGCGCGCGGCCCTTGTCGAGCAGGAAGTCGAGGCCCGCGGGCGAGGTGCCGGTCGCGGTGCGGTCGTCGAGGTCCTCCGCCGTCGGGCCGAGCATGACGTTGCCGTAGACCGTCGGGCTGACCAGGACGCCCTTGCCCGCCTTGGACGGCACGGGCAGCACGATGCACGGCACCAGCGGCCGGGCCGCCTTGTCGAACACGAACAGCTCCCCGCGGCGCGGCGTCACGGTGAACCGTTCGTGGCCGAACAGCCGGTCGACGGTGTCCGCGCCGAGCCCGGCCGCGTTGACCACCCAGCGTGCGGTGACGTCGCCGCCCGTACACACGAGGCGAACGACATCAGGACCGCTGTCGACGGCCGTGACGCGGTGCCCGAGAAGGAGCGTCACGCCGCGGTTGACGGCGTCGGTCGCGAGGGCCAGGTTGGTCGTCCACGTGCAGGTGATCGACTCCCCGGGTACGGTCATACCGCCGAGAGCGCCCGTACCGAGGTCGGGGACGCTCGCGTAGATGTCGGCGGCGCTGACCAGCTCGCACTCGAGGTACCCGTTGCGCTCCGCCTTCGCCCGCAGTGCGGGTAGCGTCGCGAGCTGCTCGTCGTTCCACGCGACCAGCAGCGCGCCCGTACGTTCTACCGGGATGCCGGTGGCCTTCGCATAGTCGCCGAGCATGGTGTACCCGCGGGCGACGAGACGGGCCTCGAGCGTGCCCGGGGTGGCGTCGAACCCGGTGTGCAGGATCGCCGTGTTGGCCTTGCTGGTGCCGTCGCCGACGTCGTCGCGGGCCTCGACCAGCGCGACGGTGAGCGAGGTGCCGCCGAGCAGGCGGGCGATCGCCGCGCCGACGAGGCCGCCGCCGATGACCGCGACGTCATAGGTGGTCATCGCTGCTCGACCGCGGCGTGGAAGCGGGCCATGTGCTCGGCGGCCCGGTCCGGCGACCATCGCGGCTCGTAGAGCGCGGACGGCCGCCATCCGCCGGTCACGTCCGCCGCGGTCAGCGCCGGGTCGAGGGCGAGCGCGGCGCAGGCGGCGGCGCCGAGCGGGGTCGCGTGCGGCGACGGGTACACCTCGACCGGCAGCTGCGCGAGATCCGCCTGCGCCTGCATGAGGACCCGCGAGCGGGTGAGCCCGCCGTCGACCCGCAGCCGCGTCAGGGGCGTGCCGAGGTCGTCGCCGGCGAGCCGCGCGACCGCCGCGACCTGCGCGGCCACGCCCTCCAGGACGGCCCGGACGAGGTGGCCGCGGCTGGTGCTGAGCGTCATGCCCTTGAGCTGCGCGGTCGCGCCGGCGTCCCACCACGGCGCGGCGAGCCCGGCGAGCGCCGGCACGCACAGCACGCCGCCGTTGTCGTCGGCGGCGACGGTGTCGAGCTGGTCGGCGCCGTCGATGAGCCCGAGGTCGGCGAGCCAGCGCACCGCGGACGCGGCCGTGTACACCTGCCCGTCGAGGCAGTACTCCACCCGGTCGCGCAGCCGCCACGCGATCGACGCCGACAGCCCGTGCGCCGACCTTCTCGGTGCCGCGCCGAGCTGGGCGAGCATGAAAGCGCCCGTACCGTACGTGCACTTCGCCTCCCCGGCCCGCAGGCAGGCCTCGGCGAGCAGCGCCGCCTGCTGGTCGACGATGAGCCCGGTCACCGGCACCTCGCCGCCGAACGCCGTGGTCGTGCCGACGACCGCGTCGCTGGCCACGACCTCCGGCAGCGCCTCCCCGCCGAGGCCGAACACGTCGAGCAGCTCCCCGCTCCACGCGCCCGTGTCGAGGTCGAGCAGCAGCGACCGGCTGGCCGTGGACGCGTCCGTGACGAACGCGCCGCACAGCTGGTGCACCAGCCACGTGTCGGTGGTGGTGACGACACCGTCGGTGGTGAGGTGCTCGCGGATCCAGCGCATCTTCGGCGCGGAGAAGTACGGGTCGAGGACCAGCCCGGTCCGGGCGGCGACCGTCGTCTCGTGGGCCCGCCGCGCGTCACAGACCGCCTCCGCGCGCCGGTCCTGCCAGACGATCGCCGGCGTGAGCGGCGCGCCGGTCGCCCGGTCCCACGCGAGCACCGTCTCGCCCTGGTTGGCGAGCGCGACCGCGGTGATCCGGTGCCCCTCGGCGGCGCGCCGCCCGGCGGTGAGCACCGACTCCAGCAGCGCTCCCGGGTCCTGCTCGACCCCGCCGCCGCCGATGTACGAGGGCCGCAGCGGCTCCTCGGCGATCGCCAGCACAGTCCCGCGGCCGTCGGTGACCACGGCCTTGGTGCCCGACGTCCCCTGGTCGACCGCGAGAATGCGCATGGTCACGTATACCAGTTCTCGTTCGCTCCCTAAAGATGAACAACAGGTGAAGCAGGCGCGAACTCCCTTTCGGGATCTCGGCACCGGGCGTTCAGCGTCCTACGGTCGTAGGTATGACGACCATGGTGCGGCAGCGGGTCGACGTCGCCGCGGCCAGGGACCTCGCCGAGGCCCTGCTCACCGACCTGCCGCAGCGCTGGGCGCACACCGCGGGCGTCGCCGCCCGGGCCGTCGAGCTGTGCGCCGCCCTGGGCCCCGCGATGTCCCCGGCCGACCGCGACCACGTCGTCGCCGCCGCCTGGCTGCACGACATCGGCTACGCCGACCCCGTGCGCGACACCGGCTTCCACCCGCTGGACGGCGCCCGGTTCCTGCGCGGCGCCGGCTGGGCCGCCCGGATCAACGCCCTGGTCGCCCACCACTCGGGCGCCTGCTACGTCGCGGAGGTCCGCGGCCTGCACCACGAGCTGGCGGAGTTCCCGCGCGAGCTGTCCCTGGTCGCCGACGCCCTCACGTACGCCGACCAGACCGTCGGCCCGGACGGCACCCGCGTCGACGTCCGCACCCGTATGGCCGAGATGCTGTCCCGCCACGGCGCCACCTCGGACAACGCCCGCGTCCACCACCTGCGCGCCCCGGACATCCTCGCCACCGCCGCCCGCGTCGAACACCACCTCCACCTCCACCTCGCCACCGCGTAGCACCCACTGGGCGGCGCGGAACGTCGCGTGGCGCGGGTCGCCGGGTGGCCCACGTCGCCGCGCGGCTCGGGTCGCCGCCGGGTCATGGGACGACGCGGACGGCCCGGTAGTCGAAGCCGTCCTGGCCGGGGGACTCCCAGTCGAGGCGGACCACCTGCCCCTGCTCCAGCGCCCGGAATCCGGGCATGTCGATGTGGCTGAAGTGCGCCCAACACCCGCCCGGCGTGTCCGGCGAGTCAAGGACACCCCAGCCCTCGTCGACCCGCCACTCCCGCGTCGTCGCCGTCGTCGTGCCGGTGCGCACCTGCTCAGCCACCCGCGCAGCGTAAGCCGAACATGCCGCCAGCAACGCGGTTTCCGGCTACGGTGCTGGTAGTACGGTGCGCGTTGCCAGTGGCCGATCCGGACGTCCGGCGATCGTGGGTGGCCCGATTTTCGTTCGTCACCGCCGAGGGAGTTTGCGACGATACGTCCGTGACCATGTCCGGCTCCATCGAGCTGATCCGCGCGCCCCGGCTGACCGACCAGGCTCCGTACGCCTACGCCGCGGTGGCCTCCGACGTCCGGCGGCTGGTGTTCACCGCCGGAGCCTGCCCGCTCGACGAGGCCGGCGCGACCGTCGCCGTTGGCGATGTGGCCGGGCAGGCCGAACAGGTGATGGCGAACCTTCGCACGGCGTTGGCGGCCGCCGGTGCCACCCTCACCGATGTGGTCAAGACAACCGTCTACGTCGCCAGCCATGACCGCACCGACCTCGTCACCGCATGGGACGTGGTCCGCCGGCACTTCGCCGACCACGATGCGCCCAGCACCCTGCTCGGGGTTACGGTCCTCGGCTACCCCGACCAGCTCGTCGAGGTAGAAGCCGTCGCAGCGCTCCGCTGACTGAGAGCCAGCTACTGCCGGCAACGCCCTTCAGCCCACCGCCGAGCGCCTCTCAGCGGCAGATGTTCGCCCGATCTTGGCGATGTTCGGAAGTACAGCGTTGTGCTGTCGCATCCACTCGGGTTGCGCTCGTATCACGCTTCGCTGCGCAGCCGCGATCGGGAATGCAGTACATCAGGAGTTGTCCCGGGACAGGCATCGCGTTGCGAGCACAGGACGTCGCGTTCATCCACGATCAGTTCACCCACGCAGACTGCCTTGCCCTGCCCTCCGCCTGACGGCCACGAGCCGGGCTGCCGATCGACGCCATCGGCGACGACCGCGTCGAAGTCCTCCGGCGCCTCGGCGTACCTGCGCTCGAACGCGCCGTCAAGTGCTTGTCGCTGACCGGGTTGGCGCTGCTGGTCCTCGTCCAGCTCGTCTTCGCTGACTCCGATGCCCCGTTGCGCGGATGTTGTCGCCGAGTACCGAAGGCGACAACTTCCGCTGGCGTTGCGGCGCGCTCGCGGTGACCTATGCGACGCGGGTGGCGCCGTAGGCGGCGCCGGCCAGGAGCACGACTCCGCCGATTCCCACCATCCAGCGGGTGCTCCCGTCGCCGTTCGGGTCCTCCACCCGGCCGGTCGGGTCCTTCGGGTCGTACCGGACTTCCATCCGCGCGCCCACCTTGACCTCGGTCGCATCGCCAGTGTTCGACACGTCGGCCTGGACGGTCCTTCCGTCGGCGGTGGTGAACCGAACTTCTGCGAAAGGGCCGCCCTTGGTGTACGACACCGACACGATGTCGCCCGTGGTGACCAGCCCACGTTGCTGCAGGATCCGATGGTCGTAGTGCATCTGGACCGCGATGCACACGAACACCAGCCCGGCGACGGTGGCCAAGACGATGCCGGCCCACTCCTTCGTGTTGGCGTATGGCGAGCTGTGCCGTGCGCGGCGTCGCCTGGGCAGCGTGGGGCGCGTCTTCAGCCTGGTCAACCTCGTCGCCTGATCGTCCGGCCGCAACCGTCGTCGCCGTTTTCGCTTCCCGGCCATGCGCCCATTATGTGCGCATGGCCGCACGTTACCGACGGCCGTCGGCGCGCGTTCGGAGTTACGGCCGGACGCGCAGTACTGACATGATCCGAGAGCGACCAAGCCGTCAGCGTCGGAGGCTCACTTGGCGGACACGTCGCTGAGCATTGGCATCGATCGACCGCCGCTCGGTCCCGGACACTCGTCGGCGTGCTGGCATTGCCTCCGATACCAGCTCCGTCAACCGCCCGGCCGGCATGGATGCGCCGGTCAAGCCGTTGCTCGCGTGGGCCGGTATCGCAGGGCGGCCACCCCGGACCGGAAGTCATGGCGGTCCACGAGCTCGAGCTGGATGCGTTCGCGCAGACCGGTGAGCAACGTCGGCCCGTGTCCGGCGAGGATCGGCTGCACGACGAACACGTACTCGTCGATCAGTCCCAGATCTGCCAGTGCCAGGGGGAGCGTCACGCCGCCCACGAACAGGCCCTCGCCTGGCTCCTGCTTGAGCTGCTGAACCGCTTGCTCCAGGTCGCCTCGCACCAGCTCGGCGTTCCAGTCGAACCCGCTCAGGGCGCTCGACACGACGTACTTCTTGGCCTGGTCGATGGTCTCGGCGAACGGGATCTGCCACTCACCCATCCAGTCAGGCCACGTGCCCGTGGCCGGCCGCCGCCACGCCGACTCCATCATCTCGTAGGTCACCCGGCCGAAGAGCAGGGCATCGGCTCGTTGCATCTCGGCGGTCCAGTACCGCATCGACTCCTCGTCCGGGGCGAGCCCTGCCTCGTGATGGCAGCAGCCGTCGAGGGTGACGTTGATCGAGTAGCGAAGTGGTCTCATGTCGTTGCTCTCCCTTGATCCGCGCAGCGCGTTTTCACCGGTCCGTACTCAGACGGCTGCCGGCGCCATTTCTCATCGGTGCCTGATCCCACCTGCTCAACACCGTCGTGGTGCGAACCAGGCCGCAGACCGAGCACGCGACCGATTCGGCGCTCTACTCCTCAGCTTGGGGCTGGACGACCGTGCCCGACACGTGGTTGAAGATGGCGACCGCGAGCTGAGGCCGGCCGGCAGCGTCGGCCACCGGAAGTCCGACCTGCTCATCCCGTCCGGCCATGCCCGTGCAGCGCTCCACGATCTCGCCGATCTGATACATCAACCGGACGATCGCCGCGGCCTCGGCCCCCGAATACCAGTACGGGACCGTCACGCCGGCCTCGTCCGCGTACAGGCTCACCTGGATGCCGGTGGGCTCGTGGTCGAGCTCGAAGTATCCCTCATGCCGACGAACGTTGACGTCGCCCAGGACGCTCCGCGACTCCTCGACGATGCGCTCCCAGGCCGCGCCGTCCGGCGCCTCCAGCGCTTCGTCGTCGTCATCGTCGTCCCAGCCCTCATCGTCCTCGACATCCTCAGCGTCGGACGGTGAGGCCGAGTCCTTCAGCAAGAACGTGAGGTCGTAGCTCATGTGTTGGCACGCTACCCGGGGGCGGCGCCGGTCAAGGCCATCCGCATGGCGTGGAGGTGGTCGGTGGCCTCGGTGATGGCGGGCAGCAGGTCGTGTTGAGCGCTGCGCGGCAGTGTCGCCGTTGGTGTGGACGCCGTTGGGCTGGATGGTGTCGGAGCGTGTGGCGAATCTGCTGGATAGGGCGAGGATGCCAAAGGCGCCGACGGGGTAGGGCACGCGGTATCCGGTGTGCTGCGCGGCGCCGAGTATCGGCCCGTCGATGAGGGCGTCGATGGGTACGGCGTTGGAGTACAGGGTAAGGCGCGGCCGCGGAGTCGGGACTGCATGTACCGACCCTGTGCGCAATTTTGCTTCAAGCGGGTTGGAGATGCTTCATGCTTGAAGTGATCAGGCTGGAGAAGCGCGGCTGGGTGAGCCGGCACCCCGACCCGGCCGACGGGCGCGCCACCCTGGCGACGCTCACCGACGACGGCATGGCCAAGGTCGCGATCGCCGCGCCCCGCCACGTCGCCGCCGTGCGCCGGCTGGTCATCGACCCGCTGACCAAGGCGCAGCTACGTCGGCTCGGCGCCGTCTCCCAGCGGCTGCTCGCCGCCCTGAGCGCGCCGTGCCCCACCGAATGGGCACCGCCCGGCGCGGCCGTGCCGGCCGAGCACGGCTGACCCGCCCGCGTCGCGCATTCTCACCCATCCCGGCCGTCCGGCCAGGACTGCACCTCTGAAGGAGCTTCGCCATGCCCACCATCGCCATCGTCGGAGCCGGGCCGGGTCTCGGTCTGTCCATCGCCAAGGTCTTCGGCGGCCACGGATTCGATGTCGCCCTCATCTCGCGCAGCAAGGACAATCTCGACGTCCTGGTCGCCGAACTCAACACCGTAGGGATCACCGCAGAGGGGTTCCCTGCCGACGCCGCAGACGCCGCCCAGGTCACCGCCGCGCTGCGACACGCGATCACGCGGTTCGGGCGGATCGACGTGCTGGAGTACTCCCCGCACGCGGGCCTGACCATGACCGCGCCCAAAGACGTGACCGTCGAATCGCTGCGCCGGCCGATCGACAGCCTCCTGTACGGCGCGGTCGCCGCGGTCCAGGCGGTGCTGCCCGCCATGATCGTGGCCGGATCCGGCACGGTGCTGTTCACCACCGGCGGCGGCGCGATCAACCCGTACCCGATGCTCGCCGACGTCAACATCGCCCAGGCCGGCCAGCGCAACTGGGCCATCAACCTGCACAACACCCTCGCCGAGCAGGGCATCTACGTCGCGAGCGTGGCCATCAACCTGATGATCGGCACCCAGGCCCCAGAGGGCGTCCCCTATCGCGCGCCGGACGAGATCGCCCTCGACTACTGGGTCTTGCACACCACCCGAACTCAGGCCGAGCACTTCATCGGCGCCTGACGACCTGCCCATCACCGTGAGCCCGCAGTACAGTGACGGCTCGGCAGCGGCGCGCGTCGACGCGGAACGGGGGGAGAAGCGGTGATGACAACCGCGCAGGTGCTGGCCTTCGGCGGCGTTGTCGCTCTCGGTGCGATGTCGCCTGGACCGGACTTCGCCGTCGTGATGCGCCGTTCGGCCCTTGCCGGCCGCGCGCACGGCATGGCGACAGCGGTGGGCGTCGCGGCCGGGGTCTTCGCCTGGGCGATTGCCGCCGCCACCGGCGTTGCGGCGCTGGTCGCCATGAGCTCCGTCGCCTTCACCGTCATCAAGTTTGTGGGCGCGGGCTATCTGGTGTACCTCGGTGTCAGCGCACTGCGCTCGGCATGGCGCTCGCGCGACGTCCGATCCGATCCAGACGCCGACCGCACCGCTGGCTCAGGTCTGTGGAGATCGTTCCGCGACGGTCTGCTGTGCAACGCGCTCAACCCCAAGGCGGCGATCTTCTTTGTCGCGCTCCTGCCCCAGTTTCTTCCGTCCGATGCCGGCCTCGTCCCGCTGCTGACGTTGTCACTGATCGCCGTGGTCATCACGGCCGTCTGGTTCCTCACCGTGGCGAATCTGGTCGCCGCGGCTCGCCGGGTGCTCTCCCGACCGGCCGCACGTCGTTTCATCGACGGGATGAGCGGCACGGCGCTGATCGGCCTCGGGGTCCGGCTCGCGTTCACCACCGCCAGGTAAGTCCATCCCGGTCACCCCCGCTCCATCTGCCGCTGCGCCCATCGGCTGCGACCCTCAGCTCGGACCGAGTCGAACTGGCAAGCCCATGACCCCGTCGCCGGTTTCGACGACCGCCTCGCGCAGTGCGCTCCACTGTTCACATGACATCACCAGTTGCAGGCTGCGTCGTGCCGCATCTCGACGACGAAGCTTGCCACCTGTTCGATGGCGTCCGCCGAGAGCGGCGTCAGGTCCCAGACCAGTCCACCGACGTGTGATCTGTAGTCCGGGGTGGGCGCGTTGCCTGACGGCGTGGGCACTGCACTGAGCGCCGCCAGGTCGTCGGGGCGCAGGTCGAGCACGTCGCCGAGATAGAGCAGCCACACCGGTTTTGGGGGGAAGTACCCGAGGATGAGCCGGCGAAGCAATGCTTCCGACCAGGCGATGACATTACACACGCTCGTATCGTCGAGGTTCCGGACGAGCATGAGCCGTTCGAGCACCGCGCCGAACGTCACGGTCGCCGGTGGCGCTGCCTGCTGGCGCGGGTTGGGTGATGGGGGCAGCGCGCGGGCGTACTGGCGAATCGGACCCAATTCCTCAGCGGTCAGCCGGCAGGCTTCCTGGAGCACATGCCGGACCTGGCGTTTCGCGGTGGGGTCGGCCGGCATCAGCTCGCCTGGTATCGGCAGGCCGGCGATCGCAAGCATGTCGGCGAGGCGCCATCCGAGGTCGTCCGCAAACTCGGGTAGCCGCTCCTGGTCCGGCACTGCGACGCCGCGGTGTGCTGCCAGCCGACGCAGTAGCACGCTTTCCACGTCGGCACGATAGCCGAACACTGCCTCGACAGCGCCACGACTGCTCATCGGCAGCTCAGTGAACGCCGGTCGTCCCCGGGCTTGCGCTCCCAGACGGAGAGTCACACCGGCGCGGCTGGCGGCGCGCCCGCCCGGCGGCCCAGATCCGGACGTCAGCGACGGTCGTCGAGAGGTCGCGGCGCGGATCGTTCGTATCTGCAGACCGACTCGATGAACGCTGTCAGCGCAGGTACCTGGGCGCCTGCTGCGGCTGTCACCGCTTCAGCGGTTCGTGCGGGTGTCTGCGCGTGTTGCTGGGCAAAGCGACCAGCGCAGGAATCGGTTCCGGCTCTCGGTGCAAGCCGAACACCACCTCCAACGGTCCAACGCCGCTTGCCAACAGCCAGAGGTAGTCGCTCAAGTTGCACGCGATGACGTCGATCCCGCCCTCTGAGCTGAGAAACACGATCGGTTGGGTCTCGACAGGCGCCTCCGGCTCGCGGAGCCAGAACGCAGACAGCCCGCCGGAGGCATCACGCCCGAACACCCTGAACGGGGCGACGTCCGCCACTGGATTGTTCGTATTCTCGCGTCACCACTCAGTGGTCTCTGCTGAACTCTCAAATATGTCGCCGGGTTCAAAGTCGTGCCAGTGGTGAAACTCCTGTAGCCAGATCAGGTGGGCTTGTACAAGCATGACCGGAAGCGCCCGGTCTTCGTCAACCACCGAAAGATCGTACGCGCACCGGCATCCCGGTGGCGGATGGCACCGAGGAGGCGTACCGGCGCGGTGTGTACGTGGTGTCCGTGGGCGATGATTGGATGCTCGCTCACGGAGTCCAGCATCTGCGCGGGCACGGGCTGGACGGTTCGATGGACGGGTTCTCCGAGACAGGTACAGCGAGACTTGGTCCGTCACGATTCTCGGTGATGCTGGTGAATACGATGCATCAACCGGTCCCACCCACAGGTCACCCGCCTGCACGGCCCTGACCGTGAGTCACCACATTGGCCGCACCACCGGCTTTGGTCTGAATATGGGCGCACCGGATCGGCCGGGTAGGCCAGACGCGTTGGTGCGCCGGCGGTCAGGTGGGTTCGGGCGGGGCGTCGGTGCGGTGGCGGGCGAGGAAGGCGGCGATGGGGAGCGCGGCGACGACGCCGCTGAGGAGGATGGCGGCGAGGGCGCCGAGGATGGCCGGGGAGTTGTCGAAGGCGAGGCTGACCGCGGCCAGGGCCGGACCGATGTTGCGGACCGCGGCGACGCCGCCCATGGTGGTGCGCCGGCGCGGGGGGCCGGTGGACAACAGCGTGCCGAGGCCGAACGACGCGGCGGCGAACAGGAAGCCGGCGAGCAGGGTCCGGGTGCCGAGCAGGGCGACGACGTCGGCCCAGTTGCCCAGCAGCATGCCGGCGAGGACCATCAGGAACGTCGTGTCCGACACCTTGACCGAGGCGGGGTGCCAGGCGAGGGCGGTCAGCGGCGCGTACCGGCGCAGCGTCAGGCCGACCGCGAACGGCACCAGCTGCAGGAGCACGACGCTGCGCACGAGCGCGCCGACGTCCAGCGCGGCGCCGGTGCCGACGTGGGCGAACCTGAGCAGCGCGTTGGCGGTGAAGCCGAAGGTGACGCTGCCGACCGCGGCGAGGAGGACCTGCATCGCGGCGGCGGTGATGACGTCACCGGCCTGGATCATGCCGAGCTTGACGGCGAACGGTCCGCCGGGTGACGACGCGGTCAGCAGCAGGGCGACGAACGGGGCGGTGGCCAGGCCGAACAGCGCCGCCAGGCCCCAGCCGAGCAGCGGGACGACGACGAGGTTGGCCAGCAGCACGAGCAGCAACAGCGGCACGTCACGGAACACGGCGAGCAGCGCGGGAAGGGTCGCCCGGAGGCCGGCGGCGAACATGGTCGCGGCGATGAAGATGACGGTGACGGCGTTGAGGAGCTGATGCAGGTCCACGGCCGCGCCCTCAAGCCCGCCGCTCGCCGAGCCAGCGCAGCGCGGTGAGGCTGGGCAGGAACGCGTACTCGCCGCCGCGGGTGGTGACGAAGTTCGGCACGCCGCGCAGCTTGCGGCGCACGGGCCGGCGCGGGATCGGGTAGTCCGCCGCGCCCGGGCCGCCGGTGGCGGCGATCGGGTCGCGGGCGTCGCCGGCGCCGAAGAAGACGCCGTTGTTGAGCCACTCGGTCTGCACGAACTCGAACTGGCGCCCCAGGTGCGCGCCGACGAACGCGAACAGCAGGCCCCGGTCCGCGCCGTCGTCGTCGAGGACGCCGTCGGGCAGGGGCGGGCCGTAGGCGGTACCGCGGCGAATCATGCGATGCAGCCGGACCTCTCCCGCCACGGCCGAGTCGCGGGGGTTGGCGCGGCGGATGTGGGTGCCGCCGGGCGTCGTGAACCCGTCGGGGTCCTTACCGGCGAACAGGAAGGCGTTGGCGCGGCGCGGCGCGGGGTCCTCGCGTTCGGGGGCGAGCGCCAGCGGCGCGCCGCTGCGCCACCGGCCCATGAGCTTGGCGGCGACGAACTCCTCGTCGTCCGTGTCCGCGCTCTTGCGCAGGAAGCGGCGGAACGCGGCCACGTCCTGCCGGAGCTTACGGAACGCGACGTAGCTGCCGTTGCGGCCGAGGACGTCGGGGGTGGTGGTCTGCACGCCGCCGAGCTCGTCGGGGTACCCGAGGACGAACTCGCCGGCCTTGAGCGGCGACTCGAGCGGGTTCGACCCGGGGATGCCGCTGCCCTCGACCGCGGGGTGGCTGATGCCGTCGCGGTGGCCGAACGGCTCGGTCCCGGCCGGCGGCGCGTGGCAGTCCTGCCGCCAGATCGCGGTGACGCCGGGCAGCCGCTCGTACGCGGGACGGGCCCGGTCGATCGTGGCGTCCAGCAGCGCCGTGTCCGGCGCGACGGCGACCAGGACGACGTGCACGTCCGGTGACCCGAGGGGCGTCTCCCACGCCTCCGGCGCGCTCGGCCCGGTGTCTCCGAGCGCGGTCGCGCGGGCCGCCATGCCCTGGCGGAACTCCCACGCCATCGAGTCGAGGGATTGCTCCGGTACGCCCAGCGCCCGCAACCCGTTACAGGTGACGGCCGCGCTGACCCAGGTCTCGCCGAGCGGGCCGGCCGGTTCGGCGGCGGAGGTGACGACGGCCGCGGCGCGGCGCATCAGCTTCCGGCCGGCGGCGCGGTCGTCGATGCGGAACGCGAGGTACGCCGCCGCGTACGGCGAGGGGCGCGGGCTGAGCACGCCGCGCTGGATGTCGTGCAGGTCCATGGTCGCGGTCTCCCGTTACCTGGTGACGACGTTGCGCCAGAAGTTGCGGAGGCTCTCGTCGGCACCGAAGAGCGTGCTGAAGATCGTCGAGTCGGCCATGAGGATGTGACCGGCGCGCGGGCCGGCCGGCGGGAGCCATACGAACGTGGTGAACTCGGTGTTGCCCGCCTCGGCCGGGCAGCTCCACGCCACATAGACGCTCACGCGGCGTTGTCCCGTCGTGTACGGGCGCCAGTGTTGTAGACCCGTTGCCCATTCACTGCAGCCGGTCAAGCATCTTGGAGCAGGCGGCTTTCACCCGCTGCGCCTCGGCGTGCCCCGGCTTCACGTCCGCGATGATCGTGAACCCGTGACACGCGGGCGTGCGCGGAAAGACCGGACCGTACCTGCCCTGCTGGAGGTGACAGGTGTCCTTCGGCAGCACCACCGCCGCCGGCCCGATCTCCATGCGTCCCTCCGGTCACGTCCCCCCGGCTTCCCGAGCGCGACCACTGCCCCCGACCGCCACCCACAAACCCGCGACACCGCGCTTCGCCCCCTGCCCCACCACGTTGTGCCTGGCTGGTCGGCGCGAAGGCGTCCTTTTGCCGGATGGCGTCGGAGCGTTCCGTCCGTACGCTTGGCGCATGCCGCGCCCTGAGCAGATCCCGCCGCCCGCTGAGGACGCTGTGACGTTTCGCCCCGGGTTCTGGCGCGCGTTCGGTTTCGGCCTGGCGATCTCAGCGGCGGCATGGGTGGTGCTCTCGCTCATCATGCTGGCCGTGGCACCCCCTCCGCCGCCCGCCCGGAACCTGTTGATGTTGGGCGGCAACGCCGTTGTCTCAAGTTGCGTCTACGGCGCATGTTTCGCCTTCTTCCGGTGGCGGTGGTGCCGGGACTGGGTGCGCATCTCCAGCGCGGGCCTGGAGCTGGCCTCCCGGGGCTCGTCCCCGATGATCGTGCGCTGGCCGGCGGTCGAGTCGGTGCGCTTCACCCGCCGCTGGGGCACGCCGTTGCTGGAAGTGACACCGACCGGGCCGCACGGCGTCGCGGTGCTCACCGCCGGCGCGTCGATGCCTCCGATCCGGACCCGCGACGGACGCGACACGTTCGAGGTCGAGATCTGGCTCACCCGCCCCGGCCGCGTCGTGCTGCGCTCAGCCTTGGCGGATCACCTGCCGTCCGAGCATCCTGTACTGGCCGTGGCCGGCCCGACCCGGTAGGTCCGCTTGCCGACGCCGCGCTTCCCAGCCGCCGCCGTGCCCCCTAGGCTGCCCGGATGATCTCCGCGATCCTCGCCGGCGTCGCGCGTCACCCTCGCCGGGTGCTCGGCGCCGCGGTTGCCCTTGCCGGCGTGCTCGTGGGCGCGCACCTGCTGTCGGCGCCGGACAGCGACCTCAGGTACGCCATACCGGTGTTGCCGCCCCTGCTCGGCCTCGCGGCACTCGTCCTGGCGGTCGTCGCGATGACCCGGCGGCGACCGGCGGCGTTCACGGTCGACGCCGGCGCGTTCCGTGCCCCGTCACCGCCGAACCACGTCCTGCAGGCCGCCGGCGCGGCCTTCATGGGCGCGACCATCATCATGATCGCGGTCAACTCCCGTACGCTGCAACCCGACCGGCCGGCCGAAGACCCGGCAGGCTGGTTCATGGGTGACGCGTTGCTCGTCCTGGCCTGCCTGGTCGTCGTGTTGAGCGTCGTGCAGATCGCCGCGGCGTGGCGGGGCGTCGGTGTGCAGCTGGGACCGGACGGCGTGAAGGACCGGGGCCCGCTCGGCACGCTCACCGTTCCGTGGGACGCCCTGACGACGGCCTCGCTGCCGCCCACCACACCGACGGCGCTGTCGCTGCGGCTCACGTACGCCAGGCCCGACCTGGTCCGCGCGGCCGGCCTGCCGTTGACCCGGACCCGGATCCGCACCGACACCATAGACGCGCTGTTCCTGGCCCACGCGGTCCACCACTACCTCGTGCATCCCGAGCGTCGCCAGGGCATCGGCACGGCGGCCGGATACGCCGAGTTGATGACCGTGCTGTACGGGGCGCCACCTGATCTCAGCCGTTCCTGAGGTCCCGCACCAGCCGGCGGTACATCGGCCGCAGCTCGACGTCCGTCGCCGCGGACTCGTCAGGATCGGCCGCCGGCGTCGCCGGTGTCCCGGTGAGCGTCTCGATGCGCCGGCCGAGCGGGGGCGTGACCGCGAAGGGTGACGCGGCGCGTGCCACGTCGGCGTCGCACAGCTCGGGCATCGACGGCGCGTACTTCGCCACGACGCCGGCGGCGAGGGCGGGCCAGCCGGCGACGACCACCTCGGGCTCGTCGCGCCGGACCACGCCGGAGCGGTCACCGGCCCGCGCGTCGCGGCGCAGCACCGTCACCATCGGCTCGACGAGCAGCCGCGTGGCGAGGACCGACCGGACCTGTGGCGTGCCCGCCACCGCCGCCGCGCGGGTGTCGGCGGCCAGGACCGCCCGGAGCGCCTCGGGTTGCAGCAGCGTCAGGTAGCCGAGCCGTATCAGGCCGAACACGCCGTGCAGGAGCGCCACGAACGGCCGTACCAGGTCGCCGGCGAGGTTCGTGTACGACTGCGCGTGCTGCTGGCCGATCCGCGTCGGGTTCGCCGCCATCATCTTGGTGACGTCCTCCTCGCGGCCGGCGTGCAGCAGTTTGTCCGCGCCGGGTTCGAAGATGGCGACCATCGTCGCGAGGGTGCGTTCGACGGTGCCGGTGAGCACGGCGCGGCTCGGGTCGCCGCCGCCGAACCGGGCCAGCTCCAGAGCCACCAGCGCGGTGCGCTGCGCGGGGTCGAGCACCGCCCAGAGCGGGGCGCCGATGCGCAGGTACCGGCGCCGCAAAAGCCCGGCGTGGCCCGAGCCGGCGGCGAACCGGTCGTCCAGCACCACGAGGTGGGGCCGGGGCACGCCCAGCGCGGCGGCGACCCGGTCGACCATCGCGTGCAGCGCGGGCATGTCGGCGCGGCGGGCGGTGACGACGTCGCGGGGCAGGGTCGCGGGGCGGGGCAGGGTCAACACGCCGAAGAGGACCAGCACGGCACCGGGCAGCAGCGCGACGCTGGGGAACCGCACCGTGCACAGCCAGACCCCGCACACCAGCGTCGCGAGGGCACCGGCCTGCACGACAGCGGCGACGGCCGCGGTGGCGGCCCGGCGCAGGCGGCTCGGTGCAGGCAGGGCGCGGACCAGCCGGCGCGCCCGCCGCTGCAGCCGCACGTCGAGCCATCGCCATCCGACGATGCCGTCCGCGCTGTCCGTCATGCGTAAATTATGTGCCGTCGCCGTCAGAAGCGCTGCCCCGAGCATCACGACGGTCGTGGGCGCGGCACTCGGGGTCGTGAGCGTGGACGACCACGACGGTGCGGTTCGCGTCGTCCTGCGCCGCGAGGAGCCTGGTTGGCCGTCGCGGTGCGCGGCGTGATCCCGTAAGATTGCGGCTGGTGTGCCGGGAAGTCTGGTCGGCGTCGTTGCCCGACCGACCCTGGAGGACTGTTCATGACCGGCCTCACCAGCCGTTCGTCTCGCCGTGTCGGCGAGATCCTGCGCACCGAGACCGCCGGTGGCGTGCTGTTGCTCGCCGCGGCCGTGGCCGCGTTCGCCTGGGCGAACTCGCCCTGGGCCGGCGCTTACGAGGATCTGGCCGCTTGGCGGATCGGGCCGGCTGCCTGGCATCTGGACCTGACACTGGGCATGTGGGCCGCCGACGGGCTCCTGGCCGTCTTCTTCTTCGTCGCCGGGCTTGAGCTCAAACGCGAGTTCGTCGCCGGCGAGCTGCGCGATCCGCGGCGGGCGGTGCTGCCGGTCGCCGCCGCCGTGGGCGGCATGACCGTTCCGGCGTTGATCTATGTGGCGGTGAACGCGCCGGCCGGCGGCGCCCTGCGGGGCTGGGCGGTGCCGACGGCGACCGACATCGCTTTCGCCCTCGCGGTGCTGGCGATCAGCAGCTCGCGGGCGCCGGCCGCGCTGCGGACGTTCCTGCTGACCCTCGCCGTGGTCGACGACCTGCTCGCGATCGTCATCATCGCCGTCGCGTACACGGCCGGGCTGGCGCTGCTGCCGCTGCTGGCCGCGGCGGTCCTGCTGGCCGGGTTCGCCTGGCTGGTCCGCCGCGCCGGGACGGGGAGCGGTTGGTTGCTGCTGCCGGTGGCGGTGGCGGTGTGGGGGCTGGTGCACGCGTCCGGCGTGCACGCCACGGTGGCCGGGGTGTTGCTGGCGTTCACGGTGCCGGTGAGCCGCACGGGCGGCGATGATGCAGCCGGGCGGCTGGAGCATCGATGGCGGCCGGTGTCGGCCGGGGTGGCGGTTCCGGTCTTCGCGTTCTTCGCCGCAGGCGTGTCGCTGGCCGGTGGTGCCACCGTCGTCGGGGCGTTGCGGGATCCGGTCACGGTCGGGATCGTGGCTGGGCTCGTGGCCGGCAAGCCGATCGGGGTCCTGGGCGCGACGTGGCTGGCGCGGCGGCTGACCGGGGCCGGCCTGCCGGCCGGGATGCACCGGCGGGATCTGATGGCAGCGGGCCTGCTGTCCGGGATCGGCTTCACCGTGTCGCTGCTCATCGCCGAGCTGGCGTTCGCCGGCGCAGGCCCGGCCGGCGAGCATGCCCGGCTGGCGATCCTGCTCGCCTCCGGGATCGCCGCGGTCGCGGCCACCGTCCTGCTGCGGAGCGGCCGAGCATCGGCCACGGCCGCCGTGGCGAGCGGCCGGTCCGATGCGCACGCCGGTGCCGGTGGCTGAGATGCCGACCTGAGCGGCCAGGCTGCCGGTGGTCAGGTGTGATCTGGGCGCCGAGGTGCTGCTGGCGGAGGCGGCAGACCAGCCCGGCCCGTGATGGCCGCTGCTCGGCACGGTGCCGGCCGGGCAGCCTGGCCGGGACGCCGCGATTCGGCTGATTGTCGAACGAGGCCGCCGGCGGGGTGGTGAGGATGGTGCCGAGGCCGACGCCGGCGAGCAGCAGGCCCGGTACGGTGCGCCAGATGCCGGTGCCGCCGGCGACCAGCGCGAGCAGCGTGACCACGCCGGTCATGGTGAGGATGAAGCCGGCGAGGATCAGGGTGCGTTGGCTGCGGTGGAGGAGGCCAGGATTCCGGCCGTGGCCGGGGAGGGGCGGCGAGCGCGCCCTGGATGGTGAGCAGGGTGTTGCCGATCGCGACGGGACCGTGTAGCCCAGCACCGGCACGCGGCTCTTGGCGGTGTCACAGATGGCGCCGATCGAGGCGGTCGTGGTGCACGTCCCAGCTGTGACGCCGAGGTTCGCGGCGGCCGGGAGCCGCGAGTGTCAGGTCGCCAGGTCTTCCTGCTGGTAAACGTCAGGGATGCCGTCGGCGTCGAGATCGAGTTCCTCGATCTTGCGCAGGCGCCGGTAGTGGGCGTTGCGGATGCGCAGCACGACCGCGGCGAGGGCCGCGGCGGCCAGCGACCCGAGCAGGATACCGATCTTGGCGTCGGCGTCGCGTTGCGTGCCGACACCGAACGCGAGTTCGCCGATCAGCAGCGACACCGTGAATCCCATCCCGGCGAGGATCGACAGTCCGAAGACGTCCCACCAACTCAGCTCCGCCGCGAGCCGGGCGCGGGTGAACCGTTGTACCACCCAGGTCGTGCCGAGCACGCCGACGGTCTTGCCCAGCACCAACGCGGCGATCACGCCGAGGGTGACCGAGTTGGCCAGGCGGGCGCCGATCGGGCCGTGGCCGACGACGGTGACCCCGGCGGCGAAGAACGCGAACACCGGCACGGCGACGCCGGCGGACACGGGCCGCCAGCGTCGCTCGAACTGTTGCGCCATCTCGCAGCCGGTCCCGTCGGCGCGGCGCCGCACCGGGACGGCGAAGCCGAGCAGGACCCCGGCGATGGTGGCGTGGACGCCGGAGGCGTGCATGAGCATCCAGGTGGCACCGGCGAGGGGCAGCAGCACCCACCACGCGCGGACCTGCCGGTGGGTGAGCCACGCGAACAACCCGAGCGGGACCAGCATCAGCACCGCCGGGACGATCCGCAGGTCGTCGGTGTAGAAGACGCCGATGACCGTGATGCCGAGCAGGTCGTCGACGATCGCGAGGGTCAGCAGGAACGTCCGCAGCGCCGCCGGCAGGTGGGTGCTGATGACACCGAGAACGGCGAGCGCGAACGCGACGTCGGTCGCGGTCGGCACCGCCCACCCGGCGAGTGCCCCCGGCACGCGGGCGTTGACAGCCACGAAGATCAGCGCGGGGCCGATCATGCCGCCGACCGCGGCGAGGACCGGCAGCATCGCCCGCCGCGGGTCGCGCAGGTCCCCGGCGACGAACTCCCGCTTGAGCTCCAGCCCGGCCACGAAGAAGAACACGGCGAGCAGCCCGTCGGCCGACCACTGCGCCAGGGACAGGTCCAGGTGCAGCGAGTGCGGGCCGACCGTGACCGCGCTCAGCGTGTGGTAGGCGCCACGCCACGGCGAGTTCGCCCAGGCCAGTGCCACGACCGCCGCGACCAGCAGCAGCGCGCCGCCGACCGTCTCGGTGCGCAGGATGTCGCCGATCCGGCTGACCTCGCCCCAGCTGCCACGGCCGAGCAGCAGCAGTCGCGGTCGGCGGCGGTCCGGTGCGGGGTGCATGCGGCTCCTGCGGGAAGGGTCGGCAAAACCATCGCCGACCAGACTTCCCGGCACACCTGACGCAAGAGTACGCGAGCGTCCGGCGCGGCGAGGTCGCCGTCCCACGAACGGCAAGATCCTTCCCGGGCCGGGCCGAAGGGCTTCGCCTCCGTCGTCTACGGCCCGCTCGTCCCCGCCGCCGGCATCGCCGCCGCGCAGGAGGCGTTGAGCCGCGGCCCTCACCCAGGTGCTGCCATAGCATCGGCACAAGGCGCAACGCTGCCCGCCGGCGCGCAAGCCCATACCGCTCGCTCCGGGTCCACGGCATCGAACGACATCATGACGTCACGTACCGGACCGGCGTTGCCGGGTTCCGGCAACGCCGGTGGTCGATTGTCCGCCGGATCCCGACCTGGAAGTGCGGGGCGGCGACGGCGACGATGTCGGTATGACGAGCGACATCGCCGTGCACACCGAGGGCTTGACGAAGTTCTACGGTGCGCGTCGCGGCATCGAGGGCCTCGACCTGGAGGTCCGGGCCGGGGAGGTGATGGGGTTCCTCGGCCCGAACGGGGCGGGCAAGACCACCACCATCCGGCTGCTACTGGACTTCCTGCGCCCGACCCGCGGCCGGGCCGTCGTGCTTGGGCTCGACCCGCGCCGCGACAAGGCGGTCCTGCACCGCCGGATCGGGTATCTGCCCGGCGAGCTGGCGTTCCCGGGCCGGGGCCGGGCCGACGAGCTGCTGCGGTTCTTCGCCGACGCGCGCGGCGGGGTCGCCTGGTCCCACGTGACCGAGCTGGCCGACCGCCTCGAACTGGACCTGTCCCGCCCGGTGCACACGTTGAGCAAGGGCAACAAGCAGAAGGTCGGCCTCGTCCAGGCGTTCATGCACCAGCCGGCGCTGCTGATCCTCGACGAGCCGACCAGCGGACTGGACCCGCTGGTGCAGCACGAGTTCCTCGGCATGGTCCGCGACGCACGGGCGGCCGGCCAGACGGTGTTCATGTCCTCGCACGTGCTGGCCGAGGTGCAGCAGAGCGCGGACCGGGTGGCGATCGTGCGCGACGGCCGGCTCGCCGCAGTGGAGCGGGTCGAGTCCCTCGGCCGACGCGCCGTACGCACCGTCGAGATCCACTTCGACGACCCGGTCGACGCCGCGGAGTTCACTGTGCTGCCGGGCGTCAGCGACGTCGTCGTGTCCGGTCCGGTGCTGAGGTGCACCGTCGACGGCCGACTCGATCCGCTGGTCAAGGCGGCGGCCCGGCATTCGGTCGTCGACCTGCTGTCGGCGGAGCCGGACCTGGAGGAGACCTTCCTGTCGTTCTACTACCATTCGGAGCCTCACGGTGAAGGAGCAGTCGATGCTGCCCGCGCTGGTGCGTAAGACGTGGCGGGACGACCGCCGGGCGATGCTCGGCTGGGCCGTCGGCGTCACGGTGTTCACCGCCGTCTACACCGGGTTCTACCGCAGCTTCCAGGGCGCGGCCGAGCTCAAGCAGCAGGCCCTGCCGAAGGGGATGCTGGATTTCCTCGGCATCGCCGACATGCTCTCCCCAGCCGGGTACCTGCAGGCGACCGTATTCAGCCTCATCGGGCCGCTACTGCTGCTCATGTGCGCGGTGACCTTGACGGCCCGCACGATCGCCCGGCCGGAGGAGGACGGCGGGATGGAGCTGCTGCTGGCGAACCCGCTGTCGCGGCGTTCGTTCGCCCGGCAGCGACTGGCCGCCGCAGGCGTGGCCGTCCTCGCGGTCGCGGCGATCCCGTGGGCGGTGCTGATGGCGCTCGTCCCCGCGATCGGCATGCACATCAGCCTGTCGAACGTGGCCGCCGCCTGCGCCGGGCTGGTCGCGCTGGTGTGGTGCTTCACCGGTGTGGCGTTCCTCGTCGGCGCCGCCACCGGTAATCGGGGCACCGTTCTGGCCGTCACCGGGGTCGCCGCCGTCGCCACGTACATGCTCAACGCGCTCGGCGGCATGCTGGGCGGCTGGCACTGGCTGCGCTGGCTGTCGCCGTTCCACTACTTCATCGGCACCGACCCGCTGCACACCGGCTGGCACCCGATCCAGCTGCTCGCGCTCGCCGTCGTCGGTACGGGTACCGCCGCCGCCGGGATCATCATGTTCGACCGCCGCGACGTCGGTGTCTGATCCGCAGCCCGGCGGCTGGCTGGCGGACGGGTGCGCCGCGATCCTGGACCTGCCCCCCGGCGTCCGCCGGCTGCGTGCTGCCACCGACCTCGGCGGTCGGGCCGCCGACGCCGGGCTACAGCCACCGGACCTGGTCAACGGGTTCCTGCACGCCATCGCGGCGCACTGGCAGACGACCACGACCGGCCCCGTGGACACAGCAGCCGGTGTGCACGCCCGCGCGGCCGCCCTGCTGACCGACACACAGACGATCGTGACGGCGGCATTGCACGGCCACGCCCGGCAGACCCACGCCGAACTCGCCCGCCATGACCAGGCCCGCACCGCGTTCGTCAACGACCTGCTCACCGGCCGCGCCGACCCCGGACGGCTGGCCGAACGCGCCCAGCGGTACGGCATCCGCATCTCCGCCACCCACGTCGTCCTCGTCGCCCGTGCCACCAACCCCCGCAGCCGCGCCACGCTCACCGCCGACGTTGCGCACCGCGTCGACGCCGCACTCGCCCGCCGGTTCGGCGACGGCAACACCCTCACCACCCTCCGCGACACCGACCTCGTCTGCATCAGCGCCGGGGGCCTGCGCGGCATCGCCGCCGAGATCGCCCACCTGCTCATCACCGAGCTCGGCACCGACGGATGGCAGCTCGCCGTCGGCCGCGCCCACCCCGGCCTGCCAGGACTGGCGACATCACTCGACGAGGCCCGCAACACCCTCGACCACGCCGCGAAGCTCGGCTTCACCACCCCGGTACTCAATGCCGCCGATCTGCTCGTCTTCCCCGTCCTGCTCCGCGACCGCGACGCGATCACCGACCTCGTCGACACCGTCCTCGGCCCGCTCACCACCGCCCGCGGCGGCGCCCGGCTCTACCTCGACACCCTCACCGTGCTGTTCGACAACCAAGGCAACTACACCGCCACCGCACGGCAGATGCACCTGTCGGTCCGCACCGTCACATACCGCCTCGACCGCATCCAGCAACTCACCGGCTACCACCCCGGCGAACCCACCCAACGCTTCACCCTGCAGGCCGCCGTCCTCGGCGCACGACTGCTCGCCTGGCCACCCACCGACACTTGAGCCTCCCCCTCGCCCGACGCGGCTATGTATGGTCATCAGCGGAGCGCCGGGAAGTGGTGGGCACCTTCGCGCCGATGCTCAACCCGCGGCGGCGCCGGGCCTCGGCGCGGTGTTCGCCTGGAGGCAGAGCGCGGCGATGTGGTCGATCGCGACGCCCGGCAGGTGGGCGGTGGGGGTGAGGTCGTCGGGCAGGTCGGGGCCGACGAACACGGACATGCCGCAGGCGCGCAGCATCGGCACGTCGCCGTGGCTGTCGCCGACCGCGGCGACGTCGGCCAGGGACCAGCCGCGGGACGCCGCGTACCGCTCGAGCAGCACCGGCTTGGACGACGGGAACACGTGCCGGAAGCCGCCTCCGGCGAGGATCTCGGTCGCGATGACCGTGCCGACGCCGAGCTGTTCGGCGAAGTGCGTGACGTGCGGGGCGAAGCCCAGTGACACGATCACCACGTCGATCCCGGCGGCGTGCAGGGCGGCGATGCCGGCCGCGGCGCCCGGGGCGAGCGGGATGTCGGCCAGGGGAGCGGTCAGCTGCTCGAGCGTCCAGCCGCGCAGCAGCGCCCAGACGGCGTCGCGGATCTCGATGATGGCGTCGTCGCCGCGGGCCCGTTCCCAGATCGCCATCTGCTCGGCGAAGCCGTGCCTGGCCGCCGTCGCCTCCAGGCAAGTCGGCCCGCGGGTCAGCGTCCCGTCGAGATCGAACGCCACCAACCGCACCGTCATGCGGACCAGTCTGCCGGACCGCCGCCGGAAGGCGCCGCCCCCGGAGAAACCGTCGCGGGGGAAGAACGCCGCGTCCGATCGCCGCCAGACGTGGGCGGCGCGGCGCGGAAGGCTGGTCCGCATGACGACGAGCACGCTTGAAGGCAAGGTGGCCCTGGTGACCGGCGGAGGGCGCGGGATCGGCGCCGCCGTGGTGCGGCGCCTGGCAGCCCAGGGCGCCGATGTGGCGTTCACGTTCCAGCACGACGAAGGGCGGGCGAAGGAGACCGCCGACGCTGTCACCGCGACCGGGCGCCGGGCCGTCGCGATCCAGGCCGACAGCGCCGACCCGGCCGCGGTCGTCGGCGCCGTCGACCGCACCGCCGCGGAGCTCGGCCGCCTCGACATCCTGGTGAACAACGCGGGCGCCTTCCTGCTCGGCCCCATCGAGGAACTGGGCCTGGAGGCGTTCGAGGAGACGGTCGCGGTCAACGTGCGGGCGCCGTTCGTGGCCAGTCAGGCCGCGGTGCGGCACATGGCGGCCGGCGGCAGGATCGTCAACATCGGCAGCAACATGGCCGAGCGTCTCGTGTTTCCCGGGTTCAGCCTGTACGCCATGAGCAAGACCGCACTGGTCGGCCTGACGAAGTCGCTCGGCCGGGAGCTGGGCCCGCGCGCGATCACGGTCAACCTCGTGAACCCGGGTGCCACGGACACGGACCTGAACCCGGCCGACGGCCCGAACGCGGCCACCATCAACGGTTTCACCGCGCTCGGGCACTACGCCGACCCGGACGACGTCGCGGCGACGGTCGCGTTCCTGGCGGGCCCCGACAGCCGGTACATCACCGGCGCCACCGTCAACGTCGACGGCGGTTTTACGATCTGAACGTCAGGAGTCGAAGCCGAGGCCGAGCCGGTCCAGGGTGCGCAGCCACAGGTTGCGGCGGCCGTCATGCGCGTCGGCGCGGGCGATCGACCAGCGGGTCAGCTGGATCACCCCGGACCGGACCGGCTCCGGCGGGAACGGCACCGGCTTCGAGCGCACCATCCGCAGCCGGGTCAGCGGCGTCGGCTCGCCGGACAGCAGGTCCAGCATCACCTGCGCGCCGAAGCGGGTCGCGCCGACGCCGAGGCCGGTGAAGCCCGCCGCGTACGCGAGCCGGCCGCCGTGTCCGGTGCCGAAGAACGCGCAGAACCGCGAGCACGTGTCGACGACACCGCCCCACGCGTGCGTGAACCGCAGCCCTTCCAGTTGCGGGAACGTCTCGAAGAAGTGGGTGGCGAGCTTGTCCGATGTGGACGGTCGCTGGTCGTACGCGGGACGGATCGCGCCGCCGTTGTGGTAGACGGCGTCGTAGCCGCCCCACAGGATGCGGTCGTCGTCGGTGCGGCGGTACTAGTGGAACTGGTTCGCGGCGTCGGCGATGCCCTGCCGCCGGGCCCAGCCGATCGACGCCAGCTGCCCGGCGGTGAGCGGCTCGGTCATCAGCGCGTAGTCGTACACGGGGACGATGAACGGCCGGACCCGCCGCAGCGGCGACCGGAACGCGCCCGTCCCCAGCGCGACCTTCGCCGCGGTGACCGAACCGTCCGGGGTGCGCAGCCGCAGCCCCGCGCCGGCAGGGGAGACGCCGGTGACGCGGGTGCCCTCGTGGAAGCGCACCCCGAGCGCGGCGCACGCGTCGGCGAGCCCCCACGCGAGGCGCGCCGGGTCGAGCAGCGCCGTGCCGTCGCGGTCCCAGACGGCGGCCTCGTAGGTCGCGCCGTGGACCTCCGCGCGGATCGCGTCCCGGTCCAGGAGCTCGGCCCGCCGTCCCAGCCGCTCGGACAGCCGTTGCTGCTCGAGGAGCCCCGGCACCTGCCAGGGGGCGGTGGCGACCGACAGCTCACCGGTGCGTTCGAAGCCGCAGCGGATCGTGTACCGCTGGAGCGTGTCCTCGATGCCGTCGAGATTCTCCCGGCCCAGCGCCTCGAGGGTCTCGATCTCGTCGGGGAAGCGCTCGGCGCCGTTGGCGAGGCCGTGGGTGAGGCTGCCCGCGCAGAACCCGCCGTTGCGCCCGCTGGCGGCCCACCCGATCCGGCGGCCCTCCAGCACGACGACGTCGAGCCCCGGGTCGCGCTCCTTCGCCAGCAGCGCCGTCCACAGCCCGCTGAACCCGCCGCCGACGACCGCCAGGTCCGCCTCTGCCGCCCCGCGCAGCGGCGGGTGCGGTGGCCTCTGTGGCCGGTCCAGCCAGAACGGCGTGCCGGCGGCGTCGCGTAGCGCGGGGTGCCTCATCGCCGCACTGTACCGGCGCTTCACCCGGCGCCGGTGGTGTTCGTGCGCGTGGGTCGCCGGGCGCGTCGATACACTGGCGTCGTGGCCGCGGACGACCTGCTGTTCGTCGTGCTCGACGGTGCCGGCGGCTGTCTCGTGGCGCTCGACGAGCCGAGCTTCACCGAGCCGGTGTCCCGCACCGGCCGCGACGGCATCATCCACCTCATCCCGGCCCGCGCCGGCGCCCGTCCCGGTCCGCCCCGCCGCACCTCGCTGCGGCTGGCGACGGGCACCGCCGCCGGCGCGTCCGCCGCCGCGACCGTGCTGCTCACGCCGCTGGCCGGCGCCGCACTCGGCGCGGCCGCGCTCGCCCTTGGCACCGCCGGCGGGCGGGTGAGCTGGGAGGACCGGCGGGTGGCCCTGCACCGGCCCGCGGACACCGCCGTGTTCGCCGAGGCGTTCAGCGCCGTGCAGGCGACCCTGCTGGTGTGGCCGCGCCTGCGTGACCTGGTCTCCGTGCCCGCCCCGAGCGAGCCGCTCGCCGGGTCGCTGTGGACCCTCGCCGGTCTCCTGCACGACCGCGCCGCCGCCGGCCGGCGGCTCATCGACCTGACCCGTGCCGCGGCAGGCCTGCCCGCCGGGCCCGCGTCGGCGGCGCTGCACGCGTCGCTCGCCGACCGGCGCGCCCGCCTCGGCGAGACCCTGACCGGCCTCGACGCCGAGATCGGCCGCCGGGTGCGGGCCCTGGAGTCCCTCGCCGGGGAGTGCGTCGACCTGGTCCGCGACGAGCGGGCCGTCCGCGCCGCCGTCGACGCCGTCCGGCGGGCCGACGGCCTGCTCGACCGGCTGCACCCGGCCCGTGACCCGGGCGTCGAGTTCGCGGAGCTGACCAGCTCGATCATCGGCGCGTACCGGGACCTGACGCACCTTCCTTGACCTTGACACGGTGACAAGCCGTTCACTGTGTCGCAGGAGGTGGTCGAGATGACCATGCAGGCCGTCCAGGCACTGGAGCACCGGAGTTCGTCGGTACGGTTGAAGGCGGCCCTCGCCGTCGGCACCGCCCCCGACCCGTCGCTCGTCGACACCCTGGTCACCCGGTGCGCGGTCGAGCCCGACTTCTTCGTGCGGGACATGCTCACCTGGGCGCTCACCCGCCACCCGGCGGCGGCGACGGTCCCCAGGCTGATCGGCGAGCTGCGGTCGGAACGGGCGCAGGCGCGCAGCCAGGCGCTGCACACCCTGTCGAAGATCGGCGACCGGCAGGCGTGGCCGGCGATCACCCGCGAGCTGCTCACCGACGCCGACGACACGGTGGCGCGCACCGCGTGGCGGACGGCGGTCGCCCTCGTCCCGTCCGGCGCCGAGGGTGAGCTGGCCGGCGTGCTGGTGACCCAGCTCGGGCGCGGCGACCGCGAGACGCAGCTGAGCCTCAGCCGGTCGCTGGTCGCGCTCGGTGAGATGATCGAGCCGGCCCTGCGTGCCGCGGCGTCGAGCCCGGTGCCGCTCGTGCGGCAGCACGCCGCCGCCACGGAGCGGCTGCTGCGCGACCCGGACGCCGGCTTCGCGCTCGCGGTCGAGGAGGCGAAGCGCGTCAGGGCCCTCGGTCCTGCCGCCGCTGCCCAGGAGGAGTGACCCGCTTTGCTGATCGGTGACGTGGCCCGGCGGTCCGGCGTGAGCGCCCGCATGCTCAGGCACTACGAGTCGCTCGGCCTGGTGCGGCCGACCGGCCGGACCGTCGGCGGCTACCGCGAGTACTCCGACGACGACATCCGCCGGATCTTCCACATCGAGAGCCTGCGGACCCTGGGCCTGTCGCTGCGTGAGGTCGGCCGCGCCCTGGACGACCCCGGCTTCACCCCGTCGGACCTCGTCACCGACCTCATCCGGCAGACCACGGACCGCATCGCGGCCGAGACCGACCTGCTCACCCGGCTGCGCCGGATCGACGCCGCGGAGCCCGCCGCCTGGGACGACGTCCTGCAGATCGTCGCCCTCTTGCAGGCGCTGGGCTCCGACAGCGCCGGCCGCCGCCAGCGCGCCGCCCTGACCGCGGCCCCGGACGCCCCGACGGACGCGCTCGTCGAGGCCGCCCTGAGCGAGTCGGACCCGAACGTCGCCGGCGCCCTGCGCTGGGCCCTCGCCCAGTCGGGCGACGGCGGCCTCACCCTGCTCGCCGAGGGCCTCACCGCCCCGGACCCCGCCGTGCGGGACCGCGCCGTGCAGTCCATCGCGGAGATCCCGGACGCCGCGGCGACCACCCTGCTCCGGTCCGCCCTAGCCGACCCCGACGGCATCGTCCGCCGGCGCGCGGCCCTCGCGCTCGGCCCCCGCGGCGCCGCCGACGCGGTCCCGACCCTCATCGACATGGTCGTCGACGGCGCGAACGACGTCGACGCCGCCGACGCTCTCGCCTCCCTCGCGGCCGACCCCGAGCTGGCGGAGCGGATCGCGACCGGCCTCACCGCCCGCATCACCCCCGGCGCGGACGCGGCACCGGCCCGCCGGCGCCTCGCCCAGGCCCTCGCGGACATCCCGGGCCCCACCGCCTCGGCCGCCCTGACGGACCTCGCCGGCGACGAGGACCGCGGCGTCGCCGTCACCGCGACGTACGTCCTGCGGCTCCGCACCCGCTGACCGGCGGTGCTCAGTCCGGGCGGTCGAGGTCGGCGACGAGGCGGTAGAGCAGCGCCGCGGCCCGGGCGGGCGCCGTGTCGACGAACCCGCGGGCGCGCGCCACGACCGGGTGATCCTCACCGGCGAGGGTCTCCGCCGTCGTCAGCAGCTCATGTACGAACAGCGCCGGCGCGGGCGGAGCGACACCGGACGTCAGTCGCGTCGCCAGGGTCAGGGCGTCGACGGCGTGCAGCGTGTCGTGCCAGTTCGGCGCGTAGCCGGCCGGGAACAGCGGCAGATGCTGCCACAGCTGGTCGGCGAGGTCCTCGAACCCGGTCCGCAGCGGACCGTCGTCGACCGCGGTGGCGGCGCGGACCGCCACGCGGAACAGGATCGGGACGGTGGCGACGGCCCGCTGCGTCGTGCCGGGCAGGCCGGGACACGGGCAGCGGTGCTCCGGCAGCACCGCCGGGGGCGGCGCGGCGAGCGGCGGGCGGGCGACGCCGTGCCGGGCGGCCAGGCCGGCGAGGACCCGCAGCAGGTACGCGTACGGCAGCTGCTGGTTGCCGCGCCGGGTGCCGAGCTCCACGCTGGTGAGCGCGGCGACCACGGCGCTGTTGTGCAGCGACTCGTCGCCGTCGGCGGTGCGCCACGGGACGCGCTCCAGCGGCCAGCGGTGCTCGCCGAACGTGGCGACCCAGGCCCAGTACGCGCCGGTGAGGTCCGAGCGCAGCTGCAGTGCCCGGGCCAGGCGCTGCTGGTCCTCGGTGAGCAGGCCGAGGATCCTGGTGCGTTCCGTGAACAGCTCGTCGACGGCATGGAGCGCGAGGAGCGTGCTGTACAGCTGCGGCGCCATGGCGGGACCGGACCGCTGCGTGATCACCACGCCGTCCGGCAACGGATCGAGGTCGACGGACAGGGCGCCGGCGACGACCGTCCATGCCCAGCCGCATTCGAACCAGGCGCCCCGGTAGACGGCGTCGTGGTCCGGCAACGCGCCGATACTGATCTCCCGAAGGCCCGCCTGCACCTCGACGAGTCCCGCCGCGAACTCGTCACGGACGGCCTGCTCGTCACGCGGGCCCGGCCGCACGAGGTGCCGCAGGTGCGTGTCGTCGGCCGACGCGCGGACCGAGTACGCGCGCAGCAGGCCCGTCATCGCCACGGTCAGCCGAATCTCGGCGAGCCGCTCGACGTCGGCGGTCTGCTGCCGGTACACGCGGCAGAACCCGAGCATCGCGAGACACAGCCGCAGGTCGGCGCTGAACCCGGCGACCGTTTCGACGGCTGGTGCCGGCGGCTCCAGCGACGGGCCGCCGGGGAAGACCGGCGCGCCGGTGCCGTCGCTGTACCGGGTGAGGTACTCGCGCATCGCGACGACGAGCCGCTCGGGGATCTCGAACCGGTCCCCGAGCGCCCGCAACGCCCCGGCCGCGTCGTCGGCGGTCTCGCCGGGCACGTCCAGGCGCAGCCCGGGCAGGTTCGCGGCCGGCCCGAGGATGCACAGCAGCTGGTGCGCGTCCTCGAGCGCGTCACCGGTGGCCGGGTCGCCCCAGAGGAACCCGCCGTCGCGGAACGAATACCGCGCCACGGCCTCCCAGACGCGCAGCAGCTCCGCCCTAGGGTCCAGGCGCATGCGTCAGCCTCCCTCGGCAGGCGGTAGGTTGGCGTGCTCGCGCTCCTGGGCGGTCAGGCACCGCCGGTGGTGCCGTCCGGCGATCCGGGTGAGCCGGGCCGCGTCGAGGGCGGGCCGGATCCGCACGGTGTCGTCCAGGTGCGCGACCGCGAGGCCCGCTGTGCTCCAGGCGACGGCGGTGACGGCGACGCGGCCGGGGATGCGCTCGATCGGGGTGCCATCCGCGTCCCACAGCCGCACGTCGCCGGCGATCGAGCCAGTGACGAGACGGCCGTCCGGGGCGTAGGCGAGGGCCGTGACCGCATCGCCGTGCCGGCCGATGGGGCGCCGGATCCGGTCCGGCCGATCCCACACTGTGACGGTGCCGGCGTCACCGGCGGCCGCGAGGCGTCCGCCCGGTCCGGCGGACAGGAACTGTGCTTCGTTGTCCGTCGGCACGGTGGTGACGCCATCGGGGGTGACCGCGGCGAGCCGGTCGACGGCCGCGAACACCAATGCCTCGCCGGCGCAGGCGAGGTCGGACAGGCGGCCGGACTCGGCGGCCCGGCTCCATCTGCAGCGGCCGTCGAGGTCCCACAGCCGGACGACGCCGTGCATGTCGCCGGTCACGAGCCACTCACCGTCCGGCGAGAACGCCATCCGGGTCGCCTGGCCGGCATCGCCGACGATCCGCGGAGCCGCGTCGACGGTGTCGTACAGCAGCAGGCTGCCCGACTGGGAGACGACCGCCACCGGCCCGCGCCGCGACAGGGCGAGTGCCCGGATCTGGCCTGGTTCGCCCGGGACCGCCGTGACCGGCAGCCCCGGCGCGGACCAGACGTGCAGTCCTTCGGAGCTGCCGATGACCAGCCGCCCGTCGGGTGTCCAGCCGAGGTTGCGGGTGGGTCGGGACGCCAGGACGTGCTCGGTCCGGCCATCGAGGTCCCAGAGGCTCGCGGTCGAGTGGGCGGTCCCGACCGCCAGCCTGCCGTCGGTGGCGGTGGCCACCGAGGTCGCCGCCGCACCCGGCTCGCCGGGCCGGCCCGTCAGCGTCCCGTCCCGGCCGAGGACGACGATCCCGGCGAGTGTGCCGCAGACGAGCGAGCCGTCGGGGGCGACGGCGAGCGCGTTGACGGCGGCGGTCTGTTCGCGCCAGACGATCGCGGCCGAGGGCAGGTCCCACACGGTGATCGAGTTGTTGCGACCACCGGCGGCGAGCCGGCCGTCGGGGCCCGCCGCGACCGCCAGCACCCGATTGTCGGGGACGTCGCCGGCGAGCCTGTTCGCGATGCGGCCGGCGGCGTCCCACACCAGGACGCTGCCGTCGCCGCGGCCGGCGGCGAGGCCACCACCGGGCACGGCGCACATGGCGTACACGGGGACCTGGCCGTCGGACAGGACGCCGACCTCGCGCATGGTCGCGTCGAAACGGCGGATCCGGCCCTGCTCGTCGGCGGTGGCGAGCACGGCGTCGTCGGTCCAGCAGACGGCGGTGACCCGGCCGGCGCCGGTGTCGGCCGTGCCCTGCGGGTTGCCGGCGGTGTCCCAGACGTGCACGACGCCTCGGGCGACCGTGGCCAGGCGGCCGTCGGGGGCGAACGCGACGGGGCCGTCGCCGTCCGCGCGGAACACCAGACTGCCGTCGAGAGCCCAGACGTCGGTGACGTCCGCGGCCGTGGCGAGGCGGCCGTCGGGGGCGAAGGCCACGTGCACGGGGCGCCGCTCGTAGCGGATGGCGCGCAGCAGGCCGCTGGCCAGGGCCGACGAGACGGCATGGGTGGCGAGGGGGGTCGGGGCGAGCTCGCGGTAGGCGGCCCAGGCGAGCGCGAACGCCAGCTCCGGGTCCGCGTCGAGGGTGTCGAGCGCCTGGCGGGCGACGGTGTTGGCGCGGCGTTCGAGGGCACCGGCCTGGTTGCGCTCCGACGCGTCGAGGAAATCCGTGACCTCCGCGGCGACGGTACGGCCGGACCGGGCCCAGGTGAGGGCGTCGGCGAGGCGGGCGCCGCCGATGAGGTAGTCAGGCATCCGGCCGGAGCGGATCCACGCACGGGCGAGCGGCGCCAGCTCGGTGAGGCGTCGCAGGCTCTCCTCGTGCAGGAGGATGTGCTCGGCGAGGGGGCGCCACTGGCGCAGCAGGGCCTCGTGCGCGATGTCGAAGACGGGGCTGCCGCTGGCCTCGTCGCTGGTGAGCAGGCGGGCATCGACGAACGCGGCGACGACGGCGCGCTGCCGGTGGTCGAGGATCGCGGCGGGGACGCGCTGGCGGGTCGCGCCGCCCGGGCCGAGCGTGACGAACAGCAGCAGGGTGTCCAGGCACAGCGGCAGGCTGCCGTCGCCGAGGTCTCGGACCGCATCGTCGGCGCGCCGGCCGATGGCGCCGGCGACGCCGCCCGAGGCGTGGTACTCCCGCCGGGTGATCCGGCGGTCGGTGGCGGCGCCGCGGTAGAGGTCGTTGAGCAGGTAGCTCAGCAGCGGCAGGGCGTCGCCGCCGCCGGTGTCGCGGACGATCTCGTCGACCAGGCCGTCGTCGAACGTCACCGCGGCGAGGCGGGCCGGCTCATCCACGACGAGCCGCAGCTCATGCGGGCCCATGACGTTGACCATGAGCGGGTCGCGGAACAGGTCCCGGCCCGGCCCCTGCTGAAACTCGCCGATGGTGTCGGAGCGGACAGTGGCGACGACCCGTAGCCGCGGCTCGTGCTCCAGCAGCGCCTGGACGACCGCGAGCAGCCCGTGCCGGTCCTCCTCGACGCCCTGCGTGACGGTCTCCTCGAGCTGGTCGACGACGATCAGGACCCGGTGGGCGCCGTCGCGGCGGGCGGTGAGGGCGGCGATCGGCGCGTCGAGGCGGGGCGGCGGGCTACCGGCGCGGGCGGCGGCGAGGGCGGTCGCGGCGGCGGCGGTCAGGTCGGTGCCGAGCGCAGCGCCGAGCTCCCCGAGTGCGTCGGTGCCCGGCGTCAGCGGCGGCAGCACGCGGTACCCGTCGCCGAGGGCCGGCAGCAGACCGGCGAGGACGAGCGACGACTTGCCGGACCCGGACGGGCCGAGGACAGGCACGAACCGGCGGGTGGCCGAGCGGGCGTCCCGGATCCGGGCCAGGAGCTGTTCCGTCTCGCTGGTCCGGCCGAAGTAGACGCCGGCCCAGCGCGACGTGTACGCGGACAGGCCGGGCCACGGGTTGCCGTCCGTCCATGTCGGACGCCGGATGCCGGCCCGGCGGACGTCCCACGCCGCCTTCGCGCCGACGGCGACGACCAGCCCGGCGCCGATCGCGGGGGAGTACGTCGCGACCGGCTGCAGGACGGCCGGCCAGCCCGATGGGTCACCGGTGATCAGATTCGTGATCATGCCCATGCCGGTGCCGAGCAGGAACGTCCCGTACCCCGTGGCGCCCCACCGGCCCATGCCGCAGATGGTAGCGATCGGCGTCCAGAACGTCAGCCCACCGCCACGGGCTCGGGACGTGGAGTCGCCTCGGCAGGCCTGGTCAGGCGACCGGTGACGAACAGGGCGGTGGAGACCAGCAGGGAGCCGACGGCGAGGATGCCCATCGCGGTCGCCGGTGGGGTGTGCTGGGCGATGAGGCCGCCGAGGGTGGCGCCGACCGCCTGCATGGCGAGCAGCCCGGAGCCGAACAGGCCGAGGGCCTGGCCGTGCAGCGACTCGGGGGTGGTGGCGAGGAGGCGGTCCTGCAGCAGGAGCGTCGCGCCGTACCCGACTGAGGCGACGGCGGCGATCGCCACCGCGACCGGCAGCGGCGGGTCGAGGAAGAACAGCAGGTACGGGGCGGCCAGGAGCCAGCGCAGCGGGCCGCTGAGCCGGTAGCGCAGCCGCGGCGGCACGAACCGGCCCGCGATCGCGTCGCCGGCGAGCATGCCGATCGCGGCGGCGACGAAGAGGATGCTGGCCGCTGCGGGGGAGTACGGCACGAACAGCGCCTCGCAGCCGACGATGAGGCCGTTGGGCACCCACATGGCGATGTAGGTCGCGGGCCGCCACACCTTGCGGTTGCCGTGCCAGGTCGCCCGTACCGACGGCCGGTCCGTCGCCCGCGGCGGCCGCGCGGTCAGGCCGAACCGGGCGATGAGCGCCGACACCGCCTGCAGAGCCGCGCCGGCGACGAGCGCCCCGCGCGGGGACACGGCCGCGACGAGGGCACCGCCGGCGGCGAAGCCGAGGATCTGCATCGCGCCGATCGACATGTTCAGCAGCGAACGGCCCAGGATGTAGCCGTCCGCCGGGAGGATCTCGGCGAGCAGCCCGTACCGGACGCCACCGCCGACCGACGCGGCGAGGCCCTGCGCGAGCACGACCGCGAACACGGCGGCGATCGGCAGGCCCGGCACGGCCAGGACGGCGGTCGTGACCGCGGCGAACACGGCGAGGCCGGTGAGCGCGGCCCGCGGCGGCACCCGGTCCGCCCAGGACAGCAGCGTCGCCGCGCCGATCAGCTGCGCGAACGACGCGCCGAACATGCTCAGCGCCGACAGCAGCGGCGAGTCGGTGGCCGCGAAGACGAGGGTGCCGAGCCCGATGCCCGCCACGGTCCCCGCCGCGACCTGCCCGGACAGGGTCGCGAACAGGGCGGGGAACTCGGGCGTGCGGAACAGTTGCCGGTACGTGCGCATGATCGGCATCGTGCTGCGCCGGCACCGCCGCACGGTACAGTTTCGGGTGGAGGCGAAACGTGGGGTTCTGGCAGATCGGCACGGACGTGCTCGCCGGCAGCCGGTTCGTCGTGTCGCCGCTCGCCGAGACGGTCGCGTGCCTGTCCGCGCTCGGCGGCCAGCACGCGGTGTCGGCGCCGCAGCGGGAGTGGCTCGCCGCGCACCGGCCGGCGTTCGACGCCCACTACGTCGGCGACCCGTTCGTGCGGCCGTTCCTGCGCGCCGCGATCCGCCCGGGCTGGATCGCCGACTTCCTGGTCACGCCGCCGCAGACGCCCGGCGAGACGTTCCAGACCGAGCTCGCCCGGCTGCGCGCCACCCCTCCCGCGCTCGCGCAGGAACACCTCGGCCTCGGCGACGCCGTGCCGGACGTGCTGCGCGCCGGTGATATCGCCGACCGCGCCGCCGACCTCGTCGAGTTCGTGTGGTCGCAGCTGGTACTGCCGGGCTGGCCCCGCCTGCGCCGCGTCTTCGAGGCGGACATCGTGTCCCGCACCGACCGGCTCAGCACCGGCGGGTGGGCCGCCGTCCTGGACGGGATGCGGCCCGGCATGCGCTGGCTCGGCGACGGGCGCCTGCAGATCAACACGTACGACTACGCGCCGCTGGACGTCACCGACGCCGCGCTGCTGTTCATCCCCACGACCGCCGCCCGCGGCTGGGTCGGCTGGGACGAGGCGGCCACCTCGTACTCCGTCATCTACCCGTGCACCGGCTGGCTCGCCGACACCGGCGCGACACCCACCGACGCGCTCGCCCGCCTCCTCGGCCCGCTGCGCGCCACCGTACTGACGCTGCTGGCCGCACCGCTGAGCACCACCCAGCTGGTCGCCCTGACCGGCACCGCCCTCGGCTCCGTCGGCGGCCACCTCCGGGTGCTCCTCGACGCCGGCCTCGTCACCCGGCGCCGCTCGGGCCGCTCCGTCCTCTACTACCGCACCCCGACCGGCGATGCCCTCCTCGCCGCCGCGAAAACCCCCGGCGGACGCTCGCACGCGTCTGGATGATGGTGCCGTGACATGGACCGAAGAGACGCGGATCGGCCTCGAGGTGGCACTGAACGAGGCCGACGTGCTGGGGCTGCGGGTCTCGCCCGCGGACGCCGCGGCGGAGCTGCTGCTGCACGTGTGCGCGCAGTCGGAGCAGACCGCGTCCGATCCGGATCCCCGGCGGGTGCTCCGGCTGCTGGGCGCGACCCGGATCCGGGTGCTGCTGCGCGAGGACCCGCACGGCGGGTACGGCCCGATGATCCCCCTGGCGGGCCTGGACGACGTGGAGGCGTTCTACGCCGCGCTCGGCGGCTGGCACTCGATGTACGGCTGGGAGTTCCTCGACCGCCCGGCCCGGACCGCCGGCTGGCCCGCCGAGCCGAGCCTCACCGTCGACCTGCGCCCGGGCCCGGCGCCGCACACGCTGTTCTGGTTCACCGAAGGCTGGAAGGCCGGCGAGGGCACCGGCTACTGCATCGAGGGCACCGTCGAGTTCGCCGGCCTTGAGGTGACCCGCGCCGACGGCACGCCCGTGCCCGTCGAGGAGTGCATCGCCGACGCGCGCCACTACTGGGACGTGCTGTTCGGCCGGCGCGGCGCGCCCCCGCAGCCGCAGGTGGTCCCGGCCGCCGCCCCCTCCTGGCGCCAACCCGTCCCCTTCGACGACGAGGACTGAGTCCGCCGGCTTCCGCCGTAAAAACGTGGCCGCGGATGCATCCCCCCAGCAGGTGGCGGGTAGAGGGCCACTCCGGAACCCGTATCACGAGGAGGACGAGATGGGACTCATCGACAAGGCGAAGGACCTCGCCGGCAAGCACGACGACAAGGTCGACGAGGGCATCGAGAAGGCCGGCGAGCAGGCCGACAAGGGCACCGGCGGCAAGTACACCGAACAGATCGAGAAGGGCGTCGACGCCGCGCAGCAGCACACCGGTCAGGGCGACACCCGGCGGTGAGCCGGGCACCCTGATCGCGGGGCGGGCGCGGGAGTCACCGCGGCCGCCCGGCGCACGCCGCTGGACGAGCCGGGCTGCCCGGTCGGGATCCGGGTCCGGTGAGGTGCGTGGCACCGGTGCCGGCAGACACCGGTGCCACGCGCGCGTCATGCCGTCCGGGGTCCTGGCTCCGGGTGGCCCGCCGGAGGGGGACGGCGGTGACGGATCTCAGTGAACGCCACAGGACTTGCGAGCCGATTGCGCCAGGCTGTCGGCGATCCGTCACGGCGCGAAGGTCCGGCCACCACACCGCCCCGTGCTCCGGTGGTGGTGTGTCAGAAGTCGAACGCCTCGAACGCCTCGTCCGCCGGGACTCCGGCCCGCCCGGCCAGCACCGCGACGGCGTCGCCGACCTGCTCGCGCCGGAGTGTGTCCAGGGCGAGCAGCGACGCGTGGATGGTGTTGAAGCGGCCCACCATGGTGAGCAGGATCTGCCGCGGGTCTGCGGTGTTCGCCGCGATCGCCCGTGCCGCATCGGCGTATGCCTTGCATGCGACGGTGGCGGCGCGCGGGTGGTCGTCGGCCCAGTCGCGGAACGGGTTGTCGAGGTTCGCCGCGAGCCACGTGTCGGACTTGGCCCCGCGCAGCGTCAGCCGCACGCCGCCGCCACGGTGCCGCCGCCGTAGCTCGGCCGCCGCCGAGGTGCGCAGCCCGTCGGCGGTGAGCACCCGCAGTCCGGGCAGGTCCGGCAGCGTGTCGGCGTGCAGCCCGTACGCGCCGGAGAGCTCGACGACGGTGAGCCCGTCGAGCCCGGCCAGACCGGCGGCCCCATGGAGGTCTCCCGGCGGTCGCTGCCACCGTACGCGCAGCGACCGCAGCCCGGGCAGCGCTTCGCGAAGTCCCGCCACCGACACCGTGCCCGCACCCCGGAGGTCCGCCACCGGCACCTGGTCGAGACCGCTCGGCAGCACCGTGCCGACGCCCGCACCGTCGACCGCGAGCCAGAGCCGCCCCGGCGCGACGATCCTGCCGGGCAGGCCCGCGCCGTCGAGCATGAGGCGCTGCAGCGCGGCCGGAAGCCGCACCAGCGAGACCGCCGGGCCGGTCACCCGCAGCTCGGCCAGCGCGGTGCCGCTCAGGTCCACTGTGGACGGCGCGTCCGTCCACACGAGCGTGTCGATGCACGGCCTGGCGGCCAGCGCCGCGGCGAGCCCGCGGTCGGCGCCGGACCAGGCCAGCTCGGTGCAGCTGGGGAAGCCGTCCAGTGCCCGCCAGTCGACCGCGCCGGTGTGCGGCACGGCGCCGGGGGCGGTGAGGTCCAGCCGGCGGGCGTTCGTGCTGACCTGCAGCAGGCCGGCGCCGAAGTCGCCGAGCACGCCGGAGCGGCCCGACAGGTACGCCGCCCGCGCCGCAGCGGGCACGAGCGCGTCCCACCGCCGCTGCGCCGCGGCGGCATGCTGCAGGGTGGTCCAATCCGCGTAGGTCGCCGGCGGGTCGCGGAGTTCGGCGGGGACCGGGAGGTGGCCGAGCCACTCGAACTCGGGTGGGATCGGGTGGAGGGTGGCGTGGAGGTGCATGAGGAGGCCGCCCTGTCCGTGGTGGGTCGGCTCCAGGGGGCGGGCGGTGCGGAGGTCGTCGAGGGTCGGCGGGTCGTGCGACCACCAGGCCAGCGCGGCCACCGCGGAGCCGGACGTCACCTGGCACGCGCCGTAGCCGCCACCGGGCAATGGCATGGCCGCGACGCTGCCCGCGTCGCGTTCGGGCTCGTACATCCCGGCGATCCTAAGGAGGGCGGCGGCGGGGTCAGCCGGTCGGGTCCAGGGCGGCGGGGGGCGGTCATGTTGTGTTCGCGGATGAGGGCGAGGGCGCGGTGCTCGTCGCGGGCTGCGATGGCGTCGACGAGGGTGGCGTGCAGGTCGTAGCGGCTCTGGATGTACTCGGGGAGGGGCTGGTCGCCGAGGGGCTGCACGGCGAGGGTGTGCGACTCGGCCGATGCCGTCGATGCCACTGTACTTCTGGCGGAACCCCGACGGGTCGCGGTACCGGGAGGCGTACTTCGACGCCTTCCCGGGCGTGTGGCGGCACGGCGACTGGATGCTGACCACTCCGCGGGGCAGCGTCGTGGTGTCGGGGCGCTCCGACTCGACGCTCAACCGGCACGGCGTGCGCCTCGGCAGCGCCGACATCTACGCCGTCGTCGACGGCCTCCCGCAGATCCGCGACTCGCTCGTCATCGGCGCCGAGCTCGGCGACGGCGCCTACTGGCTGGTCCTGTTCGTCGTCCTCGTCGGCGACGCCCCGCTCACCGACGTGCTCGTCGCGCGGGTGAAGGCCGCGATCCGGGCCCAGGCGTCGCCGCGGCACGTCCCCGACGACGTCATCGCCGTGCCCGCGATCCCGCACACCCGCACCGGCAAGAAGCTCGAGGTGCCCGTCAAGCGGCTCATCCAGGGTCATCCGCTGGAGCAGGTCGCCGCCCGGGACGCGGTCGACGACTTCGCCGCGCTCGCCCGGTTCACCGCGTACGCCAGCGGTCGCCACTGACTGGAGTCGTTGTATATTGATCCGATAGGAATAGGCGGGTTATTGTCTGCGGCATGCAGACATCGATGCTCTCCCGCCGCCTGCTACTCGCCTCCGCGGGCGCCGGCGCCGTCGGCGCGCTCACGCTGCCCGGCCGCGCCGAGGCCGCCGGCGGTCGCGTGGACACCCTGCTGGAGTGGTACGACCTGACCGCCGCGACCATCGGCGTCATCACCGGCCCGCAGCAGGTCACCAACAGCCGCACCTGGGCGGTCGCCTGGATCGCCGCCGGCCGGGCGGTCGCCGCCACGCGCAGCGAGCTGGCGCTCGCCGCCGCCGTCCACCACACGCTCGTGACGATCACGCCGGCCGCCGCCGCGACCCTCGACGCGGCGCTCGCCGCCACCGTCGCACGGATCGGCGGCCGGCACGCCGACCGGGCGGTGCGTGCCGGGGTCGACGCCGCCACCGGCGTGCTCGCCGAACGCACCGGCGACGGGCTCGACCTCGCCTCGGTCAACCGGCCGTTCACCGTGCCGCCGGCCGCGCCGGGCGTGTGGCAGCCGACGCCGCCCGCGTTCGCCGCGCCCGTCCAGTCCGGCCAGGGCGACGGCCGGCCGTTCCTGATCCGCGACGTCGAGCCGCTGCAGCCCGGCCCGCCGCCGGCCCTGGCCGGCGCCGTGCACCAGCGCGACCTGGCCGAGATCCGAGCGGTCGGCGCCGCCGCGAGCACCGTGCGCACCTCGCAGCAGACCGCCGTCGCCAGGTTCTGGGCGCAGACGTCGCTCAACGGGTACACCGGCGCGCTGCGCACCACGCTCGCGCCGCAGGGCTCGCACAGCGCCGCCCGCCGTTCCCTCGCCGACCGGATCGCGCTCGTCGCGGTCTTCCACGCCGCCACCATCGACGCGCAGATCACCACGTACCGCGCCAAGTACCGCTACCTGGCCTGGCGCCCGGTCACCGAGATCCGCACCGGCGCGGTCGCCCCCGATCCGGCGTGGACGCCGCTGCTCGCCACGCCCGCGCACCCCGAGTACCCGAGCGGCCACACCACCTACGCCGGCGCCGCGCAGGCCGTCCTCGACACCCTGGCCGGCCCGCCCCGCGCGGCGTTCGACCTGACCAGCACCGCCGCGCCCGACGTGACGCTGCGCTACACCTCCTGGCACCAGCTCACCCGCGACAACATCGACGCCCGCGTCTGGGAAGGCGTCCACTACCGCACCACCGACGAGACCGGCGCCACCGTCGGCCGCCGCGCCGCCCGCGCCGCCCTGTCCCGCTGGCACGGCCGCACCCTGTAGTGCCCACGGTGTGGGCGCCGCCTCGCGGTGCCCACACCGCTATCTTGCGGTCGGCGAGCCGTCCACGTGGGTGCGCGAGGCAGGTGGGGCGTAGTTGTCGGCCAGGTGCTGCCGGAGCGCGTCCGACGCGTTCGCCGGCATGATCCTGTTCCTGCCGCTGCGCCCCGACCCGCTGCTGATCTCCCACACCCTGTCTGCCCCGGCCGCGCCCGCCGCTCATCCGCCCGCAACCCGGCCGGCGTCCGCGACCGTGACCGCCGGGGCCGCCACCATGGTCCACACCCGGCTCGTCATGGTCGCGGCCATGACCATGACTCCGGTCCACCTGCGGCCCACGACCTCGCCGTCACCGGCCTCGTCTCGGCCACCGCCCGACGACTCCGTCCCGCTGCTCGCCCTCGCCGTGATTCCGCTCGTCCTCATGCGCACCCGCACGTGACCACGCGCACTCCTCCCACGGCGCGGTGTGATGCAATCTCGAAGTGGCGCGTCAGAGTCAGGACCACGGCGTTCTCATCGGTCGCATGGCCCGGCTGCGCCCGGTCACCGAGGAAGACCTGGATCTTCTCGCGGGCTGGTTCGGCGATCCAAGCTTCATCGACCACTGGGGGGATGCGCCCCTCACGCGTGAGCAGGTGGCCGCGAAGTACATCGGACGGCGCCGGCCCGAGGTCGAGTCCTTCATCGTCCTGGCCGTCGACGCGCCGGTCGGGTACGCCCAGTACTGGCACGCCGGCGAGTTCGAGGGCGGGATCGACCTGATCCTCGAACCGCACGGGCGTGGACGCGGCTACGGACCGGACGCTGCCGACACGCTGGCGCGCCACCTCCTGCAGCACCTGCACTGGACACGCGTCACCGTCGACCCGGTCGCGACCAACGCCCGCGCGATCCGCGCATGGGAGAAGGCCGGGTTCCGCCGCGTCGGCCAGCACGGCGAGGCGCTCATCATGGAACGCCGACGTCAGTCGACAAGCACCGACCACTTTGGAATGTAGGTACAGGATGATCGCACGGACATGGCGGGGCTGGGCTTCGCCGTCGACGGCCGACGACTACCAGCATCACTACGAGACCGATGTCGCTGAGCACCTGGGGCAGGTGCCGGGATTCCGCGGCGCGCGGCTGTTGCGCCGTCGCGACGGCGGGGAAGTGCTGTTCACCTCCATCACGTTCTTCGCGAGCATGGACGACGTGCGTGCGTTCGCGGGCGAGGAGCCCGAGCGGGCCGTGGTGGAGCAGACCGCCCGCCGTGCTCTGACACGGTGGGACGAGTTCGTGACACACGACGAGGTCGCCGTCGTCGTCTGACCATCACGCTCGCTGCTGCCGCGGCGAAGGAGGCGCTGACGGCGAGGTGGTGCGTGGACGGTTTTCCGGCTGCCGTGCGAGTACGTTGCGGGCGCGCTCGTGGGAGTGCCGGCAGGGAGGACGGAGACCGGATGGCGCAGGTGTGGGCTCTGCTTGTGGGGTTGGTTGCGGTCGGGGTGCGGGAGGCCTTCGTAACGGTGCGGCATGTCTCGGCGGTGCGGGCCGCCGAGCGGGTGGCGCTGCGATCGCGGGGGAGGTGCGTGGTCAGGTGGAGTTGCACGGCCCGGGGCGCTGAGGTGGTCGTGGCCAGGCCGGAGCGGTGAGCCGGTACGAAGGTTACGAGACGTTCTACAAGGAGGCGTTCGCCCGGGTGCTGTTCCGGGCGTTGTGCATCACCGGCAACAAGGAGCTGGCCTGGGACGTCGCTCAAGAGGCCATGTTGGTGATGCTGGAGAAGTGGGACCAGCGTCGCGCGCGCACGTTCGATGACAACCTCAGGTACGCCGCCGGAGTCGCCGGGAAGCAGGCGCTGAGTGCTCGGCGGCGCATCGCCGTCCAGGTCAAGGCCCTCGTCCAGCTCGGCGGGCGGCGGGAGACGTCCGCGGCGCCCTTCGACGTCGAGGTGGAGTTCGCGCATGACCTGATGGCCGCGTTGGAGGGGATGAGCGTTCAGGAGCGGGCCGTGGCGGTGTTGAGCGCGTCCGGGATGAGTACCGGCGACGTGGCGGACGCGCTCAGGATCACGCAGTCGACGGTGCGCAGCCATAAGCAGAGGATCCGGCGGGGGCTGCACCTGCCGTCGGTTGTGCTTGCCCTGGGGGAGGGGGACGCGTGAAGGAGTTCGGAAGGCTGGCCCGCGAGGCCGAGGATCGGTTCGTCGAGGCGGCGTCCATCGACGCGGCGGCCGGGATCGCCGACGTCATGCACCGGCGTGCCGCGCACCGGCGCGCTGAGGCGTTCAAGAGGGTCGCGTGCCTGGTGTTGCTCGCCGGCACGCTGCTCCTGCCGGGAACGCGCCCCGCCCCGGGCGCCGCTGCCGACGTGCAGCGCAAGGTGGACCTGTACCTCGCCGCGAATCCCGGGGGACGGCAGACGGGTCCGGGACAGGTCAGCTACAACGGCGGTGCGGTGGTGATCACCGTGGCCGGCGGCAGGGCGGTCGACTGCCCGCTGGGCTCGGTGTGCTTCTACGATCGGCCCGACTTCGGGTTTCCCCGGGGCGAGGTCCACGATTGCGGATGGCAGGACCTGTCGACGTTCGGCTGGCAGGACCGGATCGAGTCCGCGGTGTTCAACCGCTCGCACGGGCTCGCACAGTTCTTCGACTCGGGAACGCCGCTGTTCTCAGTGGGCGTCGGGCATCGATCGCTGCCAGATGCGGGTACCGAGGCCAGGAACAGGGCAACTCAGGTGTATGTCCACTGCTGATGAGGCCACGCAACTCACAAGGTGATCGGGCGGGCTCGTCGCAGGACCGTGTGCGCTTCCACATCTGGTACATCGCGCAACCGCCCGTCCGCCGATGCGCCGGAGAGTCGCACGATGAAGCGGGTTCAGGGGCTGGTCAGCCATGCGACGATGGCGTCGGTGTCGGTCAGATCGCTCCATGCGGTGACAGCACCGGTGGTTTGGAGCTGCTCGACTGACTCGCCGCCTGAGGCGACACCGACGGCGTGCGCGCCACCCAGCAGCCCGGTGCGGATGTCGTGGCTGCTGTCGCCGATCACGATGGTGTTGTCCCGGTCGAACACCGTCCCGTACGTGGCTGTCGCCCGGCGTTGCGCGATGGCGACGAGCTTGGGCCGGTCGGTGTCGTCGTCGCCGTAGGCGCCGACGTCGAGATCGACGTACCGGTCAAGGTCGAACACCTCGAGTTTGATGCGGGCGACCTGCCGCAGGTTGCCGGTCAGTACCGACTGCACGATCTGCGGCTGCGCGGCGACGGCAGTGAGTGTCGCGGTCGCTCCGGGCAGGACCCTGCCGCGGCGGGCGAGGTCGTCGCGATGGCGGTCGTACTCGACGGGTAGCTCGGCCTGGTACCGCGACAGATACGGTTCGTCGGAGTCGATGCCGTGCAGCCGTAGTGTCGCGGTGAGGATCGACGGTTCGGTCTGCCCGGTCACCTCCGCCTTGTGCATCATGCGGACGCCGGTGGCGGTGTGGAACGCGTTCGCGTAGAGCTCGCCGCCCAGCCCGCGGGTCTCGATGAGCGTGTGGTCGACGTCCCAGAGGAGCAGCCGGCGGGCGGCTCGAGGCAGGATCATCACCCGAGTCTGCCAGGCGGCGGCGTAGCCTGCGGAGTACAACCGGTCACGATGCGCACGAGGGGTGGCGGCATGGAGATCGACGAATGGGCGATCGGACAGCGCATCGCCCAGTATCGTCAGCGGCGCGGTCTCACCCAGGACGAGCTCGCCGGCCTTGCCGGCATCTCACTGTCGATGATGAAGAAGATAGAAGCGGGCACCCGGACGGTGACCCGCTTCTCGCAGCTGGTGCTGTTCGCACAGATCCTGCGGGTGTCCGACCTGAGGGAGCTGACCGGCGTGCCGTTGTCCCTGATGCCGGACGGCCGGCGCGGTCATCCGGCGGTTGACGCAGTACGCACGGCGGTTCTGCAACGCGGTCAAGGTGCCGAGCCGGTCGGATTGGCGCGAGTGCAGCGGATGGCAGCTCGGGCATGGAGTACCTGGCAGGAGCCGTCGGCCTTCCGCTATGACGCGGTCGGGCAGTACCTCACCGAAGCGATCGGTCTGGCGCAGGTCCAGGTCGATGCGGCGTCTGGCGAGGAACGACGGCAGGCGCTGGCCACTGCCAGCTCGGTGTATCAACTGGCCCGGACCTGGACCAAGCGCGTCGGCGAGTACGACCTGTCGTGGGTGGTGGCAGATCGGGCCGTCGCCTGCGCGATCGACGCAGACGATCCCGACCTTGCCGCTGCGGCGGCGTGGAACCTCGCCATGATTCTTTCGGCGCAAGGCAAGACGGCGCAGGCCCGTAGCGTGATCCGCCAAGCGATCGTCCGGCTGGCCCGGCTCGTCGATGACCAGTCGGCTCCGGCACGGCTTGCGGTCTACGGCGGCCTGCACCTGCTCGGCGCCACCGAGGCGGCCCGGGAAGACGACGCTCGGGACGCGCAGTGTCTCCTTGACGCGGCAGCGGAGATCGCGGCACGCACAGGTGAGACGAACTATCACCGGATGGCGTTCGGGCCGACCAATGTGGCGCTGCATCGCATCTTCACCGCGATCGAGCTGGGCCGCACGCGGGAAGCCGCCGAACTCGTCGAGCGCACCGACGCCCGCAACGCACCCTCCGTGGAACGACGACTCACGTTCCACATCGACGCAGCCCGCTGCTACACGCGACGCGGCAACGTCGTGGCCGCCGTCCACATGATGGGTCGGGTGCTGCGCGACTCTCGTGACGAGCTGAGGTACAACCCAACTGCTCAGGAGACGCTGCGGCACCTCAGTGCCCGCTGCACGCCGTCGATCCGAGCCGACCTCGACCCGTTGCTCGAAGCCGCCGGTCTGGCACGGTAACCCTGACGCCGCGGCGTGGGGGAGACCGGCAGTGTCCCTCCCTCGCAGTGTCTTCTTCGACCTGTCACGGCACATACGGTCACGGCTGTTGCTGTGCAACGGCCTTTACACGGGTGGCGGCGAACCTGCCTTCGGGACGTGTCACCGTCCTGCGGCAGCCCGCAATGTACTGACGTGGGAGACCAGCAGGAGCGACCACCGACAACCCTTGCGGCTGGGAGGAACGAATGGACATGCAGAGCCATCCGAATTGGTGCACGCGGTCGGCGTGTACCGCCTACGGGGTCGAGGGCGACATCAACGATGCGTTCGAGCGGTGGCACCGCTCCGAACCGCTGCTCGTGCAGACCAGCGACCCGACGACCGGACTGGTTGTGCACAAGTTCGCCGAGGCGGACGGGACCGACGAACACATCGAGTTGGCAGCGGTGGCGCTGCCGGTGACGCGGCCCTGGTATCTCGCCGAACCGCAGCAGGGTCGGACGATCGTGCTCCGTCAGGAGTTCGCCGACGTCCTTGTGCAAGCAGTAGTTCAGCTTGCGTGAACCGATTGTTGACATCGTCGAGACTCCGCTGGACGACATGTGGGAGTGCGATGCCTGACATGGCCGGATGGCGTGCCTCGGGTCGCCTGACTGTGTGGCGCCGGCGGTGAGGGTCAGCGGATCTTCGGGCAGTACTGCTGCGCGGCCTCGACGCCCTTCTCCAGCAGGGTGACGGCGTCGCCGGAGGAGGGCTTGGTGTACCACTCGTCGACCGCGTCCAGGTACTGCTCCAGGGCCGCCCGCTGGCCGGCGTCCGGCGACTTCGCGACCTCGGCGCGGGCCGCCTTGCTCAGCCGCGGGACCATCTCCTCGAGCTTCGCCTTCAGTTCGGCGGCCTTGGTCGTGTCGCCCTGGTTCGTGGCGGTGACGTACTGGCCCCACGTGCTCGTCAGGATCAGCCGCTCTGGCGCGTAGACGTCGTCGATCGCCTGGCACACCGACGCGACGGTGACGCTGGGAGCGGTGCTCGCGGCGGGTGCCGCGCTCGCGGTGCCGGTCGTGCTCGCGGCGGGCGAGGTGACGCTGGGGGTGCCCTCGCAGCCGGCGGCGAGCGTCGCGGCGGCGGCCAGGGCGAGAGCCAGGGCGGTCAGTCTCCGGCGCGTGTGCAAGGCGGGCTCCCCGTGGTTGTGGATCTCGACAGGAGGAGGATGGCACACACGCCTCGATGTGACCGCACCGAAACAACGGCCGACCCGGCGATGGGGTCGGCCGTTGTTGTCGTGACGGTTACCGTCGGGACTTCTCCCACCACGTGAACGCCACTCGATAGGCTGACGGCGTGTCGTCCGCAGCGTGGTTGGCCAGCCCGTTCTTGCCGAAGTAGTAGTCGTGGACCTGGTTGGCCGCCCCTGTGGCCAGGTCGGTGTCGGAGATCGCGACGGCGTGGATGTGGTACGGCCAATCCCCCTGCGACGGGTTGCGCAGCCAGGCGGCGAACCCGACGGTCCGGAGCGCCTGGACGGTCTGCCATCGCTGCGTGGTGCTCAGGCTGGCGACCGAGATGTCCACCGCCCCGCCTGCGTCATGTGTACCGGCCGAGCTCGGGTTCGCCGACGTGTAGGACCCCTGGCTGAGCGTGATGCTCCAGGACAGCTTGGCATCGGCCGCGGCGAGCATGTCGCGGGTCCTGGCGTTGACCCGTTCGCCACCGTACGAGCTGGTCCGCGACCCGGTGCTGATCGGCCTGGTGACCGTGTACCGGCCGCTGCCGAGCGTGGTCAGCGACGACGGCCCCGGATACCCGTTGGCGTCCAGGCCCGAGTATCCGAGTGAGCGCTGCCAGGCCGCGTACGCCGCGACGGTCGAGGTGCCGTAGTGCCCATCGACCGAGGCCGAGGCCAGGAAACCCTTCGCCGACAGGGCCCGCTCGACCTCCAGCACGCTCGCCGCCGCGCCAGGAGTCTGCCCGGTGCCGCTCTTCGGCGGGTCGACCTGCGCGGCGAGCATGACCTGCTCCATGTCGACGACCGGCAGCGCTGCGGCGGCCGGTCCGCCGAAGGGCACGACGACCCCGAGCAGCACGAACACCACCGCCCCACGGGACAGCACGGCGGAAAGGTTCATGGCGAGCTCCGATCCAGGCATCGACAGTACGTGATGAAAAGAAGCTACAGGATCATCGATGCCTATGGAAGAAACCTGCGGAGCGGCGAACCTCCGGGTGATCGTCTGGATCGTCGTTGGAAATTGATCCCGTTGACGGCTGCGAGCAGTCGCCTGTCGGTAGCATCGAGCTATGACGATCGAGGATCGCCTCACGGCACTCGAAACGCTCTGGTCGGTCTGGGCGGAACACGGGCGTGCGCTCACCGACGAGCAATGGTGCCGGCCGACCCGGCTCGGCACCTGGGATGTGCGGAGCCTGTACGCGCACGCCGGTTCATGGCCGTTCGCTTTCACAAGCCTGGTGGACCGGGTCCGGGATGCCGAACCCACGCACCCCACGGCTGCCGCGCTCCTTCGGGACTTCAACACCCCGGACGGGGTCGCCAACCGCGGGCGGGACCGGACCGCGGCCGGTGCCCGCGAAGATGCGGCCACGTACAGTACTGCGCAGATGATCGAGCAGTTCGCCGGCGCCGGACCGCGGGCGATCGCGACCGCGCGCCGGCTCGGCCCCATTGCCGTGGACTACTTCGGGTATGCGATCCTGCGCCTCGACGAAGCCGTCAGCATCGGCATCATGGAGGCGACCGTGCACCTGCTCGACCTTCAACGCGCCCTTGGCCGGCCGCCGAACGTACCTCCCGACGGCTTGGCGCATACGACGGCGCTGCTCGCCGGGATGGCGCCGCCGGTCGACTTCATCGAGGCCGCAACCGGTCGGAGCTTGGTCCAGCTGTTCCCGGTCTTGACCTGAGCGGAACGGGCTGGCACGGCGCACATTCGGTTCGTGTTCCTGGGCGCCTGTCAATGCGCGCCCGGGAACGAGTGATTCACTGCACGGCAAGCCGCCGGTGCGCGTACCCGCTCCACGGGAGGTGGACGAACGGCTCCGCCGCGGGCCAACGCTGAGCGTGATGCGGGTGTATACCTCAAGGCATGCGCTGGTTGATGGGGATCTGGGGCACGTTCCTGGCGGTCGTCATGGGGATGGTGCTGTGGCAGACGTGGGAGGACGCCCACGGCGGCGAGGCCGTTGCCACCGCGCAGCGGGTCGAGCAGCAGCCGCTCACCGTCGGCTCGGTGACCGTCGACCAGCCGCCGCGGTACGCCGCGGTGTTCGTCCTGCCTGACGGCACCCGGTGTGAGGCCACCACCAAGGTCTTCCCGGACCGCGACGACATCTCGGCCGGCGACACCGTCACCGTGCACTACTCGCGTTGGCAGCCATGCGACAACGTCCGGAGGCTCGACCAGTGGCATCCGACGCTGGCCGGGGTGCTCGCCGTGGGTATCGCCGTGCTGGTCTTCAGCGGGACGGTGTTCGCCGCGCTGATCAGCCGCGCCCGGGCCCACGGCAACGACCCGGACGCCACCTCGGAGCACGACGGCCCAGGCTTCGAGACGGGACCCGAGGACCACGGGCCGGCCGGGCTCCTGCGGAAGCTCCCGGGTTGGCGCTCGTAGGGCCGGCCGGCGCCGATGTACCCGAAACGCGGTGCCGCGAGCTGTGGCCGCTGTCGATATTGTTTGCGACGTGGCGACCGACACGTTCTCGACCGCGACCGAGCGAGATGCTCTGTGCGGCTTTCTCGACCAGGCGCGGGATGCGTTGATCCGTAAGGTCGACGGTTTGTCCGACAAGGATGCGCGGGTGGCTGCGACCGTGAGTTCGCTGTCGTTGCTGGGTCTGCTGAAGCACTCGGCTGTCTGGGAGCGCCGATGGTTTCAGATCATCTTCGCGGGTCGAGACTTTCCGGACGAGTGGCCGACGGTGGCGGACGAAGGCCAGGACGCCACGTTCGCTCTCAGCGGCGATGACACGGTGGAGAGTGTTGTGGCGTACTACCTGGAGCAGATCGCGGTGTCCCGGGAGATCGTGGCCGGCGTCGACCTCGACGCGCGATGCGCGCGGTCGGACCTGGTTGACGAGAACCTGCGTTGGGTGGCGATGCACCTGATCCAGGAGACAGCGCGGCACGCCGGCCACGCCGACATCATCCGCGAGGCCATCGACGGCAGTCGCGGACTCTAGAACCGCGGCCGACGCCGGTACGGTCTTCCGATGGTGGCGGCTCTCTGAGATCGCCGACTGCACCGGGCCTGACGTGTTCTCGCCCCGTGACCTTGCCGCACCGCTGAGCGACCTGTTTGTGAGGAGACTCCGACGGGTGCCGCACGAGCGAAGCGTGGACTTTCTCGTCGCGCCGGGGTCGATTCGAGTCCTGACCCTCGGCTGAGTCCCGGTGTGGACGAACAGGAAGAGTGCCGGAGCCGGGAGCCCAGGGCCGGGGGTCAGGTGGCGAGCTGGCGGGAGATGGCGCGGGCGACGGCCTGGACGGCTGGGATGTAGGACGACGTCGTGAAGCCCGGGCTGGGGGCGACGACCGACACCGCGGCGACGACGCCGGACGGGCCGCGGACGGGGGCGGCGACCGTGCTGATCGGCCACGGGGAACTCTGGCGGGCGTACGCGTAGCCGCCGCGGCGGATCTCGGAGAGGGCGCGGCGCAGGTCGGCGGGGGAGTGGATGTCGTCGCCGCCGTCGTCGGGCAGGAATGCGGCGATCGCGTCCTCCTGCACCTGCGGCGGGGCCTCGGCGAGCAGGACGAGCCCGACGCCGGTCGAGGTGAGGGGCAGGCGGCCGCCGATGCGGTACCGCACGGGGCTGGCGTCGCGGGCGGACAGGCGCTCCTGCACCGCGTCACCGGCGTCGTGCGCGCCGGCGCGCACCTGTCCGCGGCGCACCTGGCCGCGACGAAGGACCGCCTCGCCGGGACGGTGGTCACATGAGCGGGCCGGAGCGCGGCGGGGAAGCCGGTCAGGTGGTGCTCCTGGAGCGCCAGGCCCACGACCGCGGCTGGTGGGACCAGATGCGCGCCTGCTACTGGCCGGACTCGACGGTCGCCCTCAGCTGGTACACCGGAGACGGCCCGGGCTTCGTCGACGCCTCCCGGGCCATGGCCGCCGCCGGCAACGCCAGCGTGCACCGCCTGTCGCCGCCGGTCGTCCAGGTCGCCGGCGACGGGGCGTTCGCCGAGGTCCCCGCCGCGATCGAGGTCCGCACCGACGCCGGCGGGACGCTCGCCGACCTGGTCTCCTACACGCGGATCGTCTACCGGCTCGAACGCCGCGGCGGCCGGTGGGGGATCGTGTCGCTCGTCCCGGTGTACGAGCGGGACACGCTCACGCCCGCTGTGCCCGGTCAGCGCGTGCACGTCCCGCCGGAGGAGCTCGCGCTGTTCCGGGCGCCGTACGCCCTCCTCGCCTGGCTCCTCGCCGGCCGTGGCCACCCCGTCGGCGCCGACCTCCTCGGCGACGACCAGCCCGACCGGACCGCGGCCTTCTACGCCGACACCCTGCGCTGGCTGTCCGGCTGACCGCCGGCGGCGGCTCAGCGGTCGGCGGCGGCTCAGCGGTCGGCGGCGGCGGTGAGGGACTGCTGGCGGGCCAGCAGGGCGGACACGCTCTCGGCGGTCATCGGGCGGGCGAGGTGGTAGCCCTGGCCGACGGTGTACCCGAGCTCGCGCAGCACCGCCGCCTGCTCGGCGCTCTCGATGCCCTCGGCGACCGTGTCGAGGCCGAGGGTGTGGGCGAGCTGGACGACGGCGCGGGCGACCGCCTGGCGGGCGCTGGCGGCGGCGGGCTGGCCGTCGTCGATCTCGACGCCGTCGACGAAGGACTTGTCGAGCTTCACGATGGCTGCGGGGAACGCGCGCAGCAGGCTCAGCGACGACTCGCCCGTGCCGAAGTCGTCCAGCGCCAGGCGGATGCCCATGCGGTCGAGGTCGTACAGCGTCCGCGAAACCTGCTGCCCGCGCAGCACCGCGGACTCCGTCACCTCGAGGACGAGCCGCTCGCAGGGCAGCCCGCTGTCGGCGAGGGCGGCGGTGACGTCGGCGACGAAGTCGGGGTCGTGCAGCTGCCGCGCGGAGACGTTGGCGGCGGCCCGCAGCGGCGCGTCCGGCCCGAACTCGGCCAGCCACTTCGCCGCCTGCCGGCAGGTCTCGCGCAGCACGAACCGGCCGAGCGGGACGATCAGCCCGGTCCGCTCCGCCGCCGGGATGAACTCGGCGGGGCTGATGACGCCCCGGGTCGGGTGGTGCCAGCGGACGAGGGCCTCGACCCCGACGAGCCGGCGGTCGTCGAGGCGCAGGATCGGCTGGTACAGCACCCGCAGCTCGCCGCCGTCGAGGGCCCGCCGCAGTTCGCCGCCGAGCTGCATGTGCGCGAGGACGGGCTCGCCCATGCCGTCGACGTAGCGCACGAAGCCGGCCTTGCCGCGTTGTTTCGCGGTGTACATGGCGACGTCGGCGTCGCGCAGCACCGCGTCGACAGTGGCACCGGGTCGCACCTCGGCGATGCCGATGCTGGCCTGCACCAGCAGCCGGTGTTCGCTGATCGGCTGGTCGAGCGCGGCCAGGATCCGGGCGGCGAGGTCCTCCGGGTCGGCGCCGGGGCCGGTGAGCAGCACCGCGAACTCGTCGCCGCCGACGCGCACCGGCAGGCCGGCGGTGCCCGCCTCGGCCTGCAGCAGCTGCGCGACGGAGACCAGCAGCCGGTCGCCGACGCCGTGGCCGAGCAGGTCGTTGACGGCCTTGAAGTCGTCCAGGTCGACCAGCAGCACCCAGGCCGGGTCGGGCGAGGTCAGCGCCGTCGCGATCCGGCCGCGGAAGAGCGCCCGGTTGGCGAGGCCGCTCAGGGCGTCGTGGCTCACCTCGTACCGCAGGCGCTCCTCCTGGTCGCGCATGTCGGCGAGCAGCCGCGTGTTGTCCTGGAACGTGAGGTACTGCCGGGCCGTGACCAGCGCCGTCACCAGCACGGCGGCGATCACGACGACGCGGCCGGGCCACTCCAGCGGCGCGCCGAACGCCATCGCGACCAGCGGCAGGTCGACCGCGACCACCGCCAGGTAGGGCAGCCACTTGCCGCTGCGGGCGCTGTCGCGGCGCAGCCCCAGGTTGGCCCGCCACTGCGCCGCGACGCCCAGCGTTGCCAGCACCGGCGTCAGCGGCATCACGACCGCCTGCGCGGGCACGGCGGCGATGAGCCCAAACCGCACGGCAAGCACCGCGACGATCCCGGCGGTGACGCCGCCGCTGGCCGCGATGAGCCGGATCGCGGTCCGGTCGACGGGGCCGCCGGCGACGTAGGACACCTTCGTCGCGGCGCCGACCGCGGCCACGAACGCGAGCCCGACCAGCACCATCGCCTGCCGGCTCCACGGCTCGCGGGCCGACAGCATGGGCGCCAGCCCCGCGTACCAGAGGACCGCCGCGCAGCCGAGGAACCCGATCGTGCGGTCCAGCAGCATCCGCCACCACTCGGCGCCGCCGGTCGGCATCACCGGCACCCGGGCCACGGCCCACAACGCGGCCAGGAACCCGATCCCGACGCTCACGGCCGCGAGGACCGGCATCGTGCGCGTGTGGGCCTCGTCGGCGTGCGTGAGCATGTCGAGCGCCAGCCACGCGTACCCGATGGTGATCAACGCCATGGCGCCCCGCAGCCCGCGCCAGAACCGCCGTGCGACCGGGTCGAGGCCGCCGCCGAGCAGCATGTGGTGCACGGACGCGGTGGCCAGGACCCCACCGACCGGCACGAAGACGTAGGCGAACGCCTCGGAGTCGACCCACCCCGCCAGGAACGCGGCCCACCAGACGGTCCCGAGCAGCAGGACGACCACGGCCGCCTGCACGTACCGCCACGCGGCCACCCCCGCCACGGGACCGGCCGACGGAAGCGCCTCCCGCGTCACGGGCACGAGACTATCGTGCCGGTTACGTACCTGATCTCACCCGAACGTTCGAGGTTCACCGATTTGCGCCCCCGCCACGGTCAGCCGGTCGTCACCGTGTGGCGGTGGATCCCCGCGCGACCAGCTACACCGTCCCCGGCGGCGCCATCGCCACCCTGACGTGGCCGGCCGGCAGCACGGGCGGCGACACCCAGGCGCCGTCCGCGCCGGGCGGTCTCACCGCGTCCGGCACGACGTCCTCCACGACGAACCTGTCGTGGCAGGCCTCGACAACACCAACCAGCTGTGGCGGTTCCAGCCCACCACGGACGGCTCCTACCGGGTCGTCAGCCGCAACGCGGCCACCGCGGCGTGGGACATCACGGGCGGCCCCGGCAGCACCGGCAACGGCGCCAAGATCCAGCTGTGGACGTACGGCGGCGGCACCAACCAGCAGTGGCGGGTGGTGGCCGGCGCGAACGGCACGTACACCCTGAACCCGCGCAACAACACCGGCCAGTGCTTCGACGTCACCGACGTCTCCACCGGCGACGGCGCCCGCCTGCAGCAGTGGACCTGCTCCGGCGGCCCCGCCCAGTCCTTCCGCCTGGTCGCCCAGCCGTAACACCCCCGCCCTCACCGGGTCGGCCCGAACGTCGGGCGCCGGCTCGGCCGTTCGGTGCCTGACGATGCACGCAACGGACGGTGGTCATCGCCCTCCGTGTCGGTGGCGGCTGGCGATCGGCTGTTTTCAGCGCGCGGTGATCGCGCGTTGGCGGTGCGTGTCGGTACCGTCGCGGCGGAGGTGGCCCGATGGTGGTGGCGGCGTTGGTGCGGGGCGCGAACACGACGGTCGACGAGACGGTCGTGCAGGTGCTGGTGGCGTGGCGGACCGGATCCGACGTGGACCCGTGCGCGCTGCTGCTGGACGCGGGCGGCAAGGTGCGCTCGGACGCCGACTTCGTGTTCTACAACCAGCCGAGCGGGGCCGCCGGGGCGGTCGAGCTGAGCACCGACGGGCAGTGCACGGCCACCGTCGCGGTCGACCTCGGGCGGCTGCCGTCCGACGTGCACAAGGTGGTCATCGCCGGATCCATGGCCGCGGGCACGTTCGACACCGTGCCGGGGCTGAAGGTCACCGTCACCGGGCAGCACGGCCGCGAGCTGGCGAGCTTCCCGATCCAGGACGTCGAACGGGTCGCGGCGGTCGTCTTCGGCGAGCTGTACCGGCGCGGCGACGGCTGGAAGTTCAGGGCGGTCGGCCAGGGCTGGGACTCCGGGCTGGCCGGGCTCGCGACGGGCTACGGCGTCACCGTCGACGAGGACGACGACGGTGACGCAGGTGTACCCGACCATGCGACCGTCCTGCGTGAGTGGCGCACCAAAGCGGGCGGGGTCCTGGCCTCCTCCGGGCCGAGCGGGCCTGACTGGGACGCCCTGTGGGCGGAGCTGCGCCGGCACCGCATCCCGGAGAGCGACGGGCGGGAGGCCCTGCGACCGGCGGCGCTGCACTATCTGCACCGGGTGCTGACGTTCGCGTTCGCCGACGACCTCATCGAGCAGCACGAGATGGACGAGTTCGAGGAGGCGGTCCGGCAGCTCGGCGTCGACGACCCCGCAATCATCGAGATGCGTCGGCGGATGCAGCGCGGGCTGGAGATCGGGCTCATCAGCAACGGCGAGGTGCCAAGGGTGGAGCACGCCAGGCTCAACCTCGAGGACGGCGAGGTCCTGCACCTGGAGGAGCCGGCCGTGTATGTGCGGCAGACAGAGACCGGGTTGCGGCGCAGCACCGGCAAGATCATCGCCACCAGCGCGAAGTTCCGCTTCGTCGGCGGCGCCGGCGCCGACCTGCCCTGGTCGAGGATCATGGAGGTCCGGCCCGAGTACACCAACATCGTGATCTCGACGACCGCCAGGAAGGGCTCCGGCATCTACGAGGTCAGCGACCCCGAGTACGTGGCGGCCGTGCTCACCGGCGCGATGCGGAGGGCGAGACGCACCGCCGTCATACCGGCCCAGCGTGACTCCCGGTCGGTGCCGGCCGCGGTGCGCACGGAAGTGTGGCAGCGCGACGGCGGCGCGTGCGTGGAGTGTCAGGCCACCGAGTACCTGGAGTTCGACCACGTGATCCCGTGGAGCCGCGGCGGCGCGACCAGTGCCGGCAATCTGCAGCTGCTGTGCCGGCGCTGCAACCTCCAGAAAGGCGCCCGCATCTGAGGGACGCGCCGCCACAGGGTGTCGCCATGACCGCCGCGGAGCAGTTCGGCATCTCCCTCAAGGAAGCGGAATCGGCCTGGCGGCGGGCCGCTGCGGACACCGATGCCGCCCTGGCCGCCGGTGAGCCGGCGCCGAGTCTCGTCGACGAGATCCGGCACGGCCTGGTCGTGTCCAGCCTGCTGAGCATGGCCGAGAACGTCCCGGCGCACCTGGTGGAGCGGCTCGTCGCCGCCGGCCTGTGGTCCGCCCCGCGCGGCGTCGCCCACGCCGACCGGCTGAGCTCGCCCGAAGGGCGGGCAGGTCTGCTCAACCGTCTGCTGCCGCACCTGGACCCCGCCGAGCGTCCCGCCGTCGCCGCCCGGATCCTCGACGGCCTGGCCGGCTCGGTCGGCAGCTACCGCGCGGACCAGTACACCGCGATGGCCGCCCACCTCGCCCCGGACGAGCTGGACCGGGTGATCGCCGCCGCCCGCACCGTCGACCCGCCGGACCATCGGGCCCGGGCCCTCGCCGGCGTGGCGCCGTGCCTGCCGGAGCCGCGGCGCGCGGAGGTCGTCGCCGAGGCGTTCGCGTCCGCGCTGCTGGCGCGGTACCCGTCGCAGCGGGCCGACGCGCTGGCCGCGGTCGCGCCGCACCTGTCTCCCGCGCAGCTCGCGAGCGCCCGCGCCGCCGCCGGCGCCGTCGAGGAGGGCGAGCACCGCGTCAGCGCCCTCGCAGGCGTCGCCGCCTACCTGCCTGAGCCCGACCGCACCGCCGTGCTGAGCGGGGCCCTCGCCACCGCCGACGCGCTCGGCGACGCCGGCGCCAGGGCCAGGGCACTGAGCAGCCTCGGACCGTTCGCGCTGGACGAGGCCCTGGACGCGGCGACGGCCACCGCCTCCGCGACGGCACTCGACCGGCTGGTGCCGCACCTTCGCGAGGACCAGGTCGAGGTCGCCTTCGCCGCCACCCTCGCGCTCGACTGGACCGACCGTGCGTTCGTGCTCCGCAGGCTGGCGCCGCGCCTGTCGCCCGGGCAGCTCGACCGGGCGCTCGCCGCGGCCGGCGACATCACCTCGCCGAGGTCGCGATTCGACCTGTACTGCACGCTCGCGCCGAGCCTGCCGCCGCAGCGGGTGGCCCGGCTCCTGGAGGCCGCCGGCGAGCTGCGCGGCGACCACGACCGCCGCGACGCGTGGAGCGGGCTCGCGCCCTACGCGCCGGAGCCGGCCGGCCGCGACGCCCTGACCCGCGCCCTCGCGGTGACGACCGCCATCCACAGCCGGATCCACCACGCGCACGCGGTGGCGGCGCTCGCCCCGTACCTGCCCGAGGAGCGGCGGTCGGCGGCCGTCCGGCGGCTGCTGGGCGGCGACGCTTCCGGCGACCGGTTCCGCGCCGCGGCCGCCGCTACCCTCGCCGCCGCCTTCGCCGAGCCCGGGACCTGGGCCGACGCGCTCGTCGCGCTCATCCCGCACCTGCCGCCCGACCTGCGGGCCGGCACCGCCGCCGATGCGCTGCGCGAAGGCCGCCACCGGCCGGACGTGATGATCCGGCTCCTGCCGCACCTGGCCGCGGACCTGCGCCCCGCCGCGGTGGGCAAGGCGCTCGCACGGGCGCTGCACGCGGCACAGGAGGAGTACGGCAGCGCCGAGTCCCTGCTCCTGCTCGCCCCGCACCTGACCGCCGGGCAGCTGCGCAGTACCGTCGACGCCGCCGCCGCGATCAGGACCGAGCGCGTCCGGACCGAGGTCCTCGCGGGTCTCGCCCCGCACCTGCCCGGCGAGCTGCTCCTCGCCACCGCCGCCACGGCCGGCCGGGTCCGGTCCGCGTCGCTGCGGGCGAATGCCCTGACCGCGTTGGCGCCGCACCTGCCCGCCGGGGCACGCGCCGCCGCGCTGGAGCAGGCTCTCGCCGCCGCCCGGGGCGACCGCTCCGAGGTCGACCTGCTGGCCGGTATCGCCGCCCACCTGCCACCCGGGCAGCGGCCGGCCGTCGCGGCCAGGGCCACGGAGCTGGCCCTCGCCCTCGCCGCCCCCGACAGCCGCGCGAAGGCCCTGGCCAAGGCCGTCCGGCACCTGCCGCCCGATCAGCGGGAGGCGACGATCGCCGCCGTACTGTCCGAGGACGGCCCACGGCCCCCGTCGGTGCTGCTGGCCGCCCTGGCCCCGTACCTGCCCGCCGAACTGCAGCGGCAGGCGGTCGCCGCGGTCGCCGCGATCCGCCATCCGGAGACCCGGGCACAACGGTTCGTCGAGCTGGTGCGGCGGCTGCCGGACGAGCTGCTGCCCGACGCCGCGGCGGCCGCCGGCGCCGATCCGAGCCGGTTCTGGCGCGCCGAGCTCCTGGCCCGGCTCGCCGATCGGCTCACCCCGGAGCTGCTGGCCGCCGCCCTGCCGGCCGTGGGCCGCGGGCACTTCCCCGCGCGGGCGTTCGCCGAGCGGGCGCAGGCGCTCGTCGACGCCGACCCGTCGCCGGAGCGCGTCCGGCTCGCGGTCGAGGTGCTGCGCCGCGCGCTGCCGGAGCACCGCACCTACGGCTCGCTCGCCGCGGTCGGCGCGCTCGCCGGCACCATCGTCCGGGTGGGCGGGCCCGGCGCCGCGCAGGGGGTGCTCGACGCGATCGACGAGGTGCAGGCGCGGTGGCCGTAGCCGAGCCCGCTTAGCGCATCGGCGCCGCCGGCGCAGGCGGACTTGCGACAGACCGCCGCCGCAACCGCGGGGCGGTGCTGGTCGTCTGACCCGACGTCCGTGTAAACGATCATTCGGGTAGGTGTACGGCCATGGCAGATCCGCGGTTCGGGGTCCTGGGACGGCTGGAGGTGACGATCGCCGGCGACCAGGTGGACCTCGGCGGCCTGCGCCCGCGGATGCTGCTCGCGTTGCTGCTCAGCACCGGTGGGCAGGAGGTGCCGTTCCACCGGATCGTGGAGGTGCTGTGGGGCGCCGAGCCGCCCGCGACCGCGCTCGGCACCGTCCACAGCCACCTCGCCCGGCTCCGGCGCGCGCTCGAACCCGACCGGCCGCCCAGGTCGCCGTCGCGGGTCCTGGTGCGGGTCGGCGGCGGCTACGCGGTGCGTCCCGCACCCGGCTCGTTCGACGCCGACATGTTCGGCGCGCTCGCCGCCGAGGGGCAGGACCTCATCGCGAACGGGCAGCTCGAGCCGGGTCGGGTCGCGCTGGACCAGGCCCTCGGGCTGTGGCGCGGCGGCGCGTACGCCGACTTCCCCGACGCCTCGTTCGCCCTGGTCGCCGGGCGCCGCCTCGAAGAGGTGCGGGTCCAGGCCCGGATCGGCCGGGTGACCGCCGACGTGGGTCTCGGGCGGCACGAGGCGGTGATCCCCGAGCTGTCCGGGCTGGCCCGCGAGCACCCCGGCCGGGAGCAGCTCTGGCAGCTGCTGGCGGTCGCGTTGTACCGGTCGGGCCGCCAGGTCGACGCCCTCGACGTGCTGCGGGAGGCCCGCGAGACGCTCGCCGGCCGGTTCGGCGTCGACGCCGGGCCGGGGCTGCGCGGTCTGGAGACAGCGATCCTGCGGCACGAGCCGCTGGCCACCGGCGGTCCGGTCATCGAGGTCACCTCCGACGTACCGCCGCAGGAAACGGACTTCGTGGGGCGCGCCGCGGATCTGGTGGCCGTCGCCGACCTGCTGCGGTCGGCGCGGGTCGTCACCGTGACCGGCCCGCCGGGGGTCGGCAAGAGCCGGCTGGTGCTGGAGTACGGGCAGCGGCATGCCGACCTGACCGGGATCCCCACCGTGTGGTGGCCGGAGGAGCCCGGCCCGGCGACCCGGCTGCTCGTGGTCGACGGCGCCGCCGGCCCGCGGGACGTCGTCGCCGCCCTGGAACGCGCCGCTTCTCCCGGGCTGCGGGTGCTCCTCGCCGCCCGGGAGCCGCTCGGCGTGCCCGGCGAGGCGCTGCTGGAGCTGGCGCCGCTGCCGGTCGGCGAGGCGGTCGACCTGTTCCTCACGCGGATGCCGGGAGGTGCCGCGCGGGCGCCGGGCACCGCGGACCGCCGGCTCGCCGCCGCGGTCTGCGCGGCGGTCGGGTGCCTGCCGGCGGCGGTCGAGCGGGCCGCGACGCTGTCCCGGGCGCTGCCGCTGGCCGTGCTCGCCGCGCACCTGCGGGAGGACCCCACCGCGCTGCTGGGGCCCGCCACCGACCCGCTCGGCGGGGCGCTCACACCGGTGGACGCGACGCTGCTCGGGCAGCTCTCGGTGTTCGAGGGCGGGTTCGACCTCGACGCGATGGACGCCGTCGCACCGGGCCGGCGCGGCCGGCTGCCGGGGCTCGTCGACCGTTCACTGATCCAGGTCCACCGCGACGGCGGGACCGTGCACCGCTACCGCATGGGCCGGCCGCTGCGCCAGTACGCCAGACACCTCCTCGACGAGGACGAAGGCGCCCGCGCCGTCCGCCGGCACCGGGAGTGGGCGCGGCGCATGGCCGCCGAGGCCGCGACCGGGCTGCGGACCGCCGCCGCCGACGACTGGCTGCGCCGCCTGCACGCCGAGCGCCGCAACGTGCGGGCCGCGCTGCGGAGCGCGCTCGCCGACGGGGACGGCGCCGCGGCCGTCGACATCGCCGGCGGGGTCGCCTGGTACTGGTTCCACGACGCCGCCACCGCGGAAGGCACCGCCTGGCTGCGGGCCGCGCTCGCCGCGGGCGGGCAGGACAGGTCGGCGACCGGCCAGTCGGCGCGCAGCCGGGCACTGCTCGGCCTGTCGGCGCTGCGGTCGATCGCCGGTGACGTGCCCGACGCCGTCGCCCAGGCGCACGAGGCGGTGTGGGACGCCGAACGCGCCGGCCACGACTACCTGCGCGCCGACGCGCTGTGCTGCCTGTCGTTCGTGGCGGCGGCGTCCGGCGACGCGACCTTCGCCGGCGAGGCCGCCACCCGGGCGCACCGGGCCGCGGAGCGGGTCGGCTGGCCGGACCTGCTCGCGCAGGGCCGGATGGTGTCCGGGCACGCCCGGTACCTGTCCGGCGACCTCACCGGCGCGGCGGAGCTGCTCACCGAGGCCCGCCACGCCGCCCGCGACTGCGGCTACGGCTGGGTGGTGACCGTGGCCAGCTGGCTCGGCGTCGAGGTCGCCCTCGACCAGGCCCGCTACGACGACGCCCGGCACGCCGCGCTGCGGCTCACCAGCCGCCTCGACGACGCACCGACGGTGAGCTCGTGGCTCGTGACGTCGCTGTCGCTGGCCCGCGCACTGACCCTCACCGGCGACGGCGAGGCGGGCGCACTGCTGTGGGGCGCGGTCACCGGCATCGGCCGGCGCGTCGGCCTCACCGCCCAGGCCATCGGCCGCGCCAACGCCCACCGCAACCGCCACGGCGCCCCGGCCCCCCGCCACGCCGACGCCTACGTCCGCGGCCTGGACATGTCCCGCACCGAGGCCGGCGCCCTCATCGCCACCCTCACCCCATGACAGCCCGGCGCCGGGCCCCGGCAGGTGCGGGCCCGCAGCGCGGCGGGCTCCTCGGTCACGGGCGCCTGCCGGGGCTGTGGTGAGCGGGCCAGCGGGCGACGAACTCGGTCCGGTTGGTGCACTGGGTCTTGGCGAGGATGCTGCGCACGTGTGACTCGATGGTGCGCTCCGACAGCACGAGCCGGGCGGCGATCTGCCGGTTCGTGAGTGCCTCGGCGAGCAGGCCGGCGATCTCCCGCTCGCGGGCCGTCAGCGGATCGGCGCTCGTGGAGGACCCGGCGGCCGCGGCCGGGCCGGGCATGCCCAGGCGGGCGGCGAGGTCCGCCGCGTCCCGGGCGAGACCCGCCGCCTCCGGGCCGGCGGGCAGCACCCGGGCGAGAGCCAGGCCGGTGAGCGCGAGGTCGGCGCGGGCGCCGATCGCCCGGTTGCGGGTCAGCGCCTCGCGCAGCAGCTCGACCGCGCCGGCGGTGTCGCCGGTCACCGCCGCCAGCTGGCCGAGGAAGCGGCTGACCGTGCCGTGGAAGAAGACCGTCGCCGTGCCCAGCGCGCCCGGGAACGGACGGAACGGCAGCAGCTGGCGGTGGACGATCGCGGCGGCCCCGGCATCGGCGAAGTGCTCGATCAGGCCGGTCAGCTGGGTCAGGACGGCGGGCCAGGCCGGGTGATCGGCGGGCAGCGGCAGCTGGGCGCGCAGCCGGTCGTACACCTCCCGGGCGTCGGTGAGGGCGCCGGTCAGCAGCGCCACGTTGGCGCGCTGGACGTCGATGAGCGGGTCGAGGGGCGCGGCCGCGAACGCCGCGTCGAGCCCTTCCGGCAGCGCCGCCGGGTCGCCGCGGAGCACGGCGACGTGCGCGCCGTGGGCGAAGTGCATCACGGTGGCGCTCGGGTCGCCGGACGCGAGCGCGATCGCCGTCGCGTGGCGGCTGTGCGCGACCGCGTCGTCGAACCGGCCGGCGAGCGTCGCCCGGCTGGCCAGCATCCGGTTGTGGTGCCACTGCAGCACGGGCAGCGGCGAGCGGCCCGCCAGGTCCTCGATCGCCGCTGCGGCGGACTCGACGACGTCGAGCCGGCCGGTGAGGTATCCGCACTGCATCCGCCACTCGTGGCCGATGAGCGCCGCCAGGGGCTGCCCGAGCGCCTCGGCCCGGTCGGCGACGAGGTCACCGAGGCGGAGCCGCTCCGGGGTGTCGGCCGGGTCGACGAGGGTCATCTCGCGGGCCCGGGCGGCCTCGATCTCCGCGTGCGGGTCGCCGCACGCCGACGCGAGCGCGAGCGACTCCCGCGCGGGCGCCGCGGCCCGGCCCACCTGTCCGGCGTCCGCGGTCATCACGGCCAGCTGCGCCAGCACCCGGGCCCGCAGGCCGTCGCCGAGGTCCGGGTACGCGAGGGCCCGCTGGCACAGCCGCGTGACGACGCTGCCCGCGTGCGCGTACGTCACCCCCTGCAGCACCAGGGCGGCGGCCGCGACGAGGTCCCCTCGGCCCGCTTCCGCCGCCGACCCGGCCGCGTCCACGCAGTGGTCCAGGCACCGGTCGTAGCGCCCGGCGAGGTACTCCGCCTGCGCCAGTTCGACGAGCAGCTCGGCCCGCTCCGCCGGCGGAAGGTCCACAGTGGACGCGGCGGACAGGTGGGCGGCCGCGTCGTCGTACGCGTGCGCGGCCCGGGCCTGCGCCGCCGCCCGCCGCGACCAGGCCGCCGCCGCACCGGGCACCCCGGCCTGCCGCCACAGCGCCGCGATCCGGGCGGCCGGCACCGCGCCCCGCCAACCCGCCGCGGCAGGCGACCCCGAGGCCGACTCGAGCGCGACGGCTGCCGACCGGGCCAGCTCCCGCAGCGCGGGCGGCTCCAGGCCGGCGACGATCGTGTCGCGGACGAGCGCGTGCGCGAACCGGTACCGGTGCTCCGGCGCGACGACCAGCAGTCCGGCGTGGCGTGCGGCGGTGAGGGACCCGTCCACCGGCGTGCCGGCGACGACCGCGAGCAGGGAGTCGTCGACCTCCTCGCCCAGCACGGCCGCCGCCTCAACGGCGGCCCGCTCCTGCGGGCTCAGCGCGGCCAGCAATGTCCGCACGACGGCGGGCAGGTCGCCCGGCCCGGACCGGGCCCCGACGGCCGCCACCAGCAGCGGCAACCCGCCGGTCCGGGCCAGCACGGCCGGCGCCGACGCGGCGTCGACGAGTCTCGCCACCTCGTCGAGGGTGAAGGGTGACAGCGGCACCCGCACCGCACCGTACCGGGCGAGATCCGCCAGCCGCAGCGCCACCGCGTCGGGTGCGGGCGACCGGACCGTGCCGACGACCGTGACACCCGCACCCGCCGCGCCCTGCGCCACGTGCCGCAGCAGGTCCAGCGACGCCACGTCGGCCCAGTGCAGGTCCTCCAGGAGGATGAGGGGTGCGCCACCCGCGAGGACCGCGTCGCTCAGCTGGGCGAGCGCCGCGAACCGGGCCGAGGCCGCGGCGGTGGGCTCGAAGGGCGCCTGAAGGTCGGGGCTGACGGCGCCGGGCAGGACCGCCCGCCACGGCCACAGCGGCGGCGCCGGCTCGGCGGGGCAGTAGCCGCGCACCGCGGTCGCGCCGGCCTGCCGCAGCGCCCGGTCGACCAGCGTCGTCTTGCCGATGCCGGCCGGGCCGTCGACGAGCACGACACCGCCCGCCTCGAAGGCGCCGGTGAGCGCGGCGAGCTCCCGGTCCCGGCCGACGAACGTGGACACCGGCACAGTATCGCGGTTCAGTGGCGGGTTCAGTGACGGTACGGATGTCCGCCACGCCGCCCGCCGCGATCCTCGACCGTATGAACATCACCGTGCAGACAGTCCCCGACCCGCACCCGGTCGACACCGCCTGGGTCGACGAGGCCCTGGCCACGACGGCGACCGCCGAGGCGATCATCGGACGCCCCGTCGGCGGCGGCGACGGCATCATGATCGCGGCGTCCGGCGAGGGCCCGTTCGAGATCGTCGAGGCCCGTCGCGGCAAGGGCCCGGGGCCCGCCAGGTACATGCAGGTCGTCGCGTTCGACGGGCCGCGGACGGCGCAGTGGGCCGTCGCCGAGGAACGCTCCGCGACCCGCCTGTGGCCCGCCGTCCGCGACCTCCCGGGCATCGTCTGGACGCTGCGGCTGCGCGGCGCCGGCAACGCCGTGACGATCGTGACGCTCGCCGAGTCCGCCGACGCCGTCGACGCCGCGGTCCGCGCGGTCATGTCGACCCCGCTGCTGCCCGGCGAGGACCCGGCGCTGCTGACCGGCCCCGACCGGATCGGCGTCTACCACCTCGTGCACGCCGACCTGCCGCTCACGCCCGTCGGGAGCCCGGCATGACCACCACGACCATGACCGGCACCTGGACGGTCGAGACGCCGCTGCGCGCCGGCTTCGCCGCCCGGCACCTCGGGTTCGGGACCGTGCACGGCACCATCGCGGTGACCGGCGGGACCGTCGAGTTCGACGCCGGCGGGCGCCCCGTGCGGCTGGAGGGCACCCTCGACCCGGCGTCGATCGACACCGGCAACCCGCGGCGCGACAAGGACCTGCGCGGCAGGCGCTTCCTCGACGTGGCGCACCACCCGCGGATGGAGCTGACCGCCGGGCACATCGAGCCGACCGGCGCCGGATGGCGGGCGAACGCCGTGCTCCGGGTGGCCGGCGCGGAAGCTCCACTGTGGATCGACGGCACGCTGGACGGCCTGTCGGTCACCGGCACCGCCCGGCTGGACCTGCGCGACGCCGGGATCCGGGCACCGGGGTTCCTGGTCGGCCGGCACGTCGCGCTGACGATCTCGGCCCGGCTGGTCAGGCCGGACGCCGAGGCGTCGTAACCACCGCACGGAACACCCCGGCCACCGGTCGCGGCGCCGTCGGCACCGCACCGGAGTACTCCGGCCGCCGCCAGATACACGATCCGGCTGGCCGACTGGCGACAGCGCCGCCGCCGGGTTGGCGCCCATAGTGAAGCCACGCAGGCTCGGACCGGGGGGACACAGCAATGGGACAGGTGGGTTTCGCTGCGGGGTTCGCGCAGAACACGACGTACGGGACGGTCGAGGTCATCGTGCCGTGGCCGGCGGGCGGGTTCGCGCTGTACTGGTTCGACCGGGGCGCCGGGCGGTGGAGCGGGCCGTGGCCGTGCGTGCCGCCGTCCGTGGGGGTCGTCGACTCGGTCAGCTGGCACGAGGGCGACTACCAGAGCCAGGACGGCGAGCACAACAACTACGAGCTGGTGACGGTCGAGTCGGGCCGGACCGTGCACTGGTTCCGGGACAACGGGCCGCCGAACCGGTGGACCCGGGCCCGCGTCGGGCTGGGCGGGGACCTGGCCGACGCGGCGAGGGCGACGCTCACCCGGACCCGCTGGGCGCCGGTCGACGGGGACAGCTCTCCGCGGCACAACCTGCTGCTGGTCACCGCGCCCCGCACGGGCGGCGGGATGTATCGGCAGCACCAGCTCATGACGCTGCACTCCACGGTGTACGACTGGACCGGCGGCCCGTTCGAGGAGATCGTGCGGCTGTACGCCGTGAGCACCGACACCGAACCCGTCACCGGCCCGTTCGACGGCGTCGGCTGGGTGCTGGGGACGGTCGGCACCCACGAGACGGACTTCGAGGACAACTACCGGGGCCGGGAGATGTACGTCGCGGTCCGCGGCGACGGCACGCTACGCACGTTCGAGGAGTTCCAGTACCCGCAGGACATCGGCCACGGCGTGCGGGGGCGGCCCGCGATCATCCAGAGCGACCGCGGCCGCTCCGACCCGTGGATCGGCTTCGGCCGGCACGGCAACTACGAGCTGTTCGCGCCGTCGCGGACCGGCGGCATCCGGCACTTCTGGCGGCCGAACCCCGGCTACGAGCACGAGAACAACGACTGGGCCGAGGCCGGCACCGTCGGCACCGGGTTCTACGACGAGGTGTCGGTCGTGCAGCTGCGCGACGAGGACAAACCCGAGGGCGACAGCAGCGCGCCGCTGTGGCTGTTCGCGCGGTGCGACGGCCAGCCGTGGGTGGACCTGTTCCAGCAGCGGCACATCGGCGACGGGTTCCGCTGGGAGCAGCTGCCGACCCTCGGCGACCCGGCCCGCCCGCAGGTGCGGCTCAGCGTCGAGGAGGACTTCGTCGTGGTGTCGCCGCTCAAGCGCGGCGAGGTGCGGCGGATCCGGTACACGTGCTTCGCGGGCAGCCCGATCATCTGGCTGTCCTCGGAGCCCGGTGTCTGGGTGTCGTACACGGGGGAGGCGCTCCGGGCTCAGATGCGCGCGTCGACGGTCCGTACCCGGGGCGAGACCGCGGCGGAGGAAGGCCTGGACACGTTCGAGCGGACCGGCCACCTGGACACGCCGCTGCTGACCGCCGGCACCGTGGTGCGGGTCTGGGGCACCACCGACCCGTCGGCCGACCCCCGTGTGACGCCGCCGCCGCGGGCCGAGGTGGCGTACGTCATCGCGACGGGCCGGCCCGGGAACCTCGTCGACGAGGGCGGCGTCCACGCGTTCCCCGAAGCGGACCGGGTCCGCCTCGAGGTCACAAACGACGCGCGACCGGTCTGTCTCATCGCCGAGATCGGCGAGGGCGCACCGGCCGAGCACCGCCCGTACGGGCACACCTACCACGCGTTCGACACCTGCGCGGGCCGCCTCGTGCTGGGCGAGCTGCGGCAGGCGTGGCAGGAGGACCTCGTCCAGGCGCCCGGTCACGAGCTGCGCCCCGGCGCCACGTACACCGTGATCGTGCGGGTCATGGACACCCGCGGCTACTGGTCGGAGACGGTCGCGCCGGTGACGCTGCGGCAGCGGCGGGTCGACGTCACCGTCGACCGGGTCGAGATCGTCGCGTCCGGCGACTCCGGCGCCGCCGACGGCTGGTTCAGCGCCGAGGTGTACTCGGGGCTGGTCCGGCAGGGCGTGGTCGAACGGGTCCGGCGGTGGCAGTTCGGCGACGAGGACAACTGGGCGGAGCTGGAGGCGGGCGACGTCTTCGGCACCGGCGGCTCGCTGCACGCCGCCGGGCCGCCGTGGACGGCGACGATCGGGCCCGGCCCGGCGGCGGTCCGCCCGTTCGGGGTGCGGCTGGAGATCTTCGACGAGGACGGGCTGTTCGAGCCCGACGAGCACGCCAGCGGCGCCTGGGAGACCGAGGACGACCGCCCGGTCGTCGACGCGCCGTTCACCGTCCGCACCGACCGGGAGCCGTCCTACGCCACGGCGTCGGCGCGCGGGCGGTACACCATCGCCTACGTCAGCCCGCCCGGCCAGCCGGACCGGCTCGACTGGCGGGCCGCGCAGGTCGACACGAGCGCGGACCTGCCCGCCGGCGCGGACTACGACGGCGACGGCGTCCCCGACCGTGGCGTGTGGCGTCCGTGGCCCGGCGCGTGGGTGATCGAGCCGTCCAGCGGCGGTCTGCGGGTGTACGACCTCGGCGGCCCGGGCGACCTTCCCGTGCCGGGCCTGTACGCGGCCACGCCCGAGGCCGAGCCGGCGGTGTGGCGCTCCGGCGTCCTGCGCACCTTGGCGGAGCCGGCCGGGACGCCGCTGGCGGACCTGACGCCGCACCGGGTCGGGATCCTCGCCGCGTCCCTCGCCGCCCTCGTCGCGGCGCTGCGCGCGGACGGCCGCGACGCGTCCGCCGCCGAGGCCGAGCTGGCGCTGGTGGAGGGCGCCGCCTACGCGGCGGCGGCGCTGTGGCTGACCCGCGCCCAGGCGGCCCACCCGTCGGACATCCCGGCGCAGCTCGCCGCCGCCGGCAACGCGTGGGACGTCGCCTCCCGGCTCGCGGCGTCGCCGGCCGTGACCCCGGAGCGGCTGCGGATCCTGGTGGCGCAGCTCGACCTGCTCGCGCGGCTGCTCGCGTTCGGCTCGACCGACTCGTCGGCCGGCGTGCGCGCCGCCACCCTCGCCCGCGAGCTGCACGCCCGGATCGGCGGGCACGAACTGGAGATCGCCCGGTCCTGGTCCAACCAGGCGCTGACCCACCACGAGGTCGCGTTCCACCCCGCCCAGCCGCACCCGCAGGAGGAGCTGGCCGCGCAGCGGGAGGCGGCCGGGCACGCCGCCGACGCCTACGCGGAGGCGCTGCGCGGGCCGCTCGACACCGCGCAACGCCTCGCCGTCGCCCGCGAGCTGGACCGGGTCGCCCGGCTGCGGGTCTTCGGCTCCGCCGACTCCGCGCCGATGACCCCGATCCTCCAGGTGGGCCGCGCGGTCTACGCGGACCTGCCCGGCGACCACCGGGCGGACCTCGGCGCGTCCTACACCAGCGAGGCGCTCACCCACCACGAGATCGCGTTCCACCCGCAGCAGCAGCACGCGGCGGACGAGCTCGCCGCCCAGCGGGGCGCCGCGAGACAAGCCGCCGAGCGCTACTTCGACCTGCTGCCCGCCGCCCTCGACACGCTGCCCGATGGTGACGTACGGGCGATCGCCGGCAACCTGCGGCAGCTCACCGGCCTGCTCGCCTTCGGCCTCGACGACGCCGACACCAGCCCGGCCGCGTCGTGGGCGCGGGCCGCGGTGGGCCGCGCCGCCGACCTCGCCGCCCAGCTCGACCGGCACCTGACGCCCGCCGGGTGACCGCCCGGGGTGCAGTGTCAGGCGGTCACGTGGCCGGCGGTCCAGCAGGCCTCGTGGGTGTGGCAGTCACGCAGCCGCTGCAGCGCGGTGTGCAGGGCCGCGCGCCGCGATGCGGGCAGCTGCGCCGCGATGTTATTCAGCTGGTACGGGTCGGCGAACCGGTCGTAGTACTCGCGCTCGCCGTTGGCGTACTCGACGTAGGTGTAGGACGCGGTGCGCAGCGCCTCATAGGTGGTCGGCCTGCCGTCGCGGGCGGTCTGGGCGTCCGGGTCGTCGGCGGCGGCGTCCGGCCCGTGGTGCTCGATCAGCGAGGCGGTGCGCCAGTTCGCCGCCGGCTGGCCCTGCAGCAGCGGGACGATGCTGCGGCCGTTCACGTCCGAGGCGACGGTGCCGCCGGCGAGGCGCTGGAAGGTCGGCGCCAGGTCGATGTTCTGCACGATCTCCGTGCGGGTGCTGCCGGCGGGGACGGCCGGTCCGGCGATGACGAGCGGCACGCGGACGTCGGTGTCGAACGCGGTCTGCTTGCCCTGCGCCAGCCGGTATTCGCCGAGGTGGAACCCGTTGTCGGAGCTGAACACGAAGTACGTGTCGTCCGCGACGCCGCTGTCCTCGAGGGTTGCCCGCAGCTTGGCGATCAGCCGGTCCACGGCCTGGACCGACTGCGCGCGCTTGCGGAAGTCCGTGTCGATCTTCGTCTTCTCGGCCGCGGTCAGCGGGTCCTGCCCGGCCAGCCAGGTGGGCGCCCCGGCGGGCAGCGCGTCGAACGCCGGGCTCCGCGGCGCCGTGAGGCCGGGGAACGCGTCGAGGTCCTGGGGTGCGGGGGTGAACGGCGCGTGCGGCGCGAACGTCGAGACCTCCAGCACGAACGGGGTGCCGGCGGCCGCGTTGCGCTGGATGAAGGAGCTGCCCTTGCGGGCGAGGACGTTGGTCAGGTAGTCCGCGGGGGTGGAGCCGTAGTGCACGACGGCATGGTTCTCGTTGAGGTCGTAGTTGTACTCGGCGTAGCCGTTGCCGGCGACGTCCCACTCGGACCAGCCCGGCGGCACGTACGGCAGCGCACCGCCCTGCGTGTCCGCGGGCAGGTATCCGTTGAGGTACTTGCCCATCATGGCGGTCGCGTAGCCCCGCGCCCGCAGTGCGGTGGCGTAGGTGCGGTCCTCGTTGCCGCGGCCCTTGAAGACGCCGAAACCGCCGTCGGCGCCGCCGTTGGTGAAGACGCCGGTGTCGTGCGGGAACTTGCCGGTGAAGATCGACGAGCGGGAGGGGCAGCACAGCGAGTCGGTCACCGTGTAGTTGGTGAACGTGACGCCGTCGCGTTGCAGCCGCTGTACCTGCGGCAGGAACTGGACCAGGTTCCACGCCAGGTCGTCGGTGAGGACGAAGACGATGTTGGGCGGCGGGGCAGCCTCGGCGGCCTCGGCGGTGCGGCCCGCGGAGGCGGCCGCGGTCGAGACGGCGGCCGCGAGCAACGCGGTGGCGGCGGCGATCAGAAGCCGTGGACGTCTGGGAAAGAAGCGCATGACGCCATCGTCACGCATGTCCATTAATCCTACCGGCTAGATAGTGTTCGGGTTGTGTAAAGTTTCATTGATCTCGATGCCTTCGGTCAGGTGCGGAACGACGGGAAGGTCACCTCGACGACGAGGCCGCCACCCGGGCGCGGGTTGGCCTTCAGGGTGGCGGCGTGCGCGGTGGCGATGGCGCGCACGATGGACAGGCCGAGGCCGTGGTGGCCGTCGTCGGCGGTGCGCTGCATGCGCTGGAACGGCTCGAAGAGCCGGTCGACCTGGTCCGCAGGGACGACCGGACCGGTGTTGGCGATCGCGAAGCTCACCCGGCCGACGAGCGCCCGGACCGCGACCTCGACCCGGCCGCCGGGCGCGTTGTAGTGGATCGCGTTGTCGCAGAGGTTCGCGACGAGCCGGGCGACGAGCAGCGGGTCGCCGTAGATGCGGGCGGGCTCCAGCGACGGCACCGCGCGCAGGCCGGCGCGGTCGAGGTCGCCGGCCCGCTCGGCGAGCGCCTCGGTGACGATGGCGGCCAGGTCGAAGGGCTCGTCGCGCGGCTGGTCGTGCTCGCTGCTGGACAGGGTGAGCAGCGACTCGAGCAGGCGCGCCCGGCCGGCGCTGATCTTCATCAGCCGCTGGAAGTTGGCCCGGAACGCCTCGACGTCGGCGTCGGGGTCGATGAGCGGCTCCTCCAGCAGTGCGTGCTCGACGGTCAGCGGGGTGCGCAGCTCGTGCGCGGCGTTGGCGACGAACCGCTTGTGCGCGTCCAGCGACGTCTCCAGCCGGCCGAGCAGGCCGTCGACGGTGTCCGCGAGGTCCTTGAGCTCGTCGCGGGGGCCGGTGACGGCGAGGCGCTCGTGGACGTTGCGCTCGGAGATGTGCTGCAGCCGCTCCGCCATCGTGCGCACCGGGCGCAGCAGCCGGCCGGCGATCAGCCAGCCGAACGCCAGCGACAGCGCCGTCATGATGGCCAGGGCGACGGCGGGCACGGTGAGCAGCGAGCTCTGCTCGTGCACCGGGCCGAGGATGTCCGGCCGCGCCAGCGGGCCCTGCCCCGGCACCGGCGGGGGAGCCGGCGCCCTCTGCGGCAGGAAGCCCCGGACGTCGCCGTCGAGGCCCTGGGCGATGCTGTACATGATGACCAGCAGCACCGCGCCGGACACGACGGCGACCAGGCAGATGACCAGGGTGAGGCGCCAGCGGAGGCGGTTGGGGCCGTTGCGCATCTCAGATCCGGTATCCGGCCCGGGGCACGGTCTCGATCAGCGGCGGGTCGCCGAGCTTGGCGCGCAGCCGGTTCATCGTCGCCTTCACCGTGGTTGTGAACGGGTCGGCCGCCTCGTCCCACACGCGGTCCAGCAGTTCCTCAGCCGACACGACCCGCCCGCGGCAGGTGAGCAGGTACTCGAGCACCGCGAACTCCTTGGGGCTCAGCGTCAGCCGCTCGCCGGCCCGCGCCGCGACGCGCTGCGCCGGGTCGAGCCGCAGGTCGCCGTGCGTCAGCACGGGCGGCGTCGCCGGACGTGACCGCCGGCTGACCGCCCGGACGCGGGCGACCAGCTCCGCGTAGGCGAACGGCTTCGGCAGGTAGTCGTCGGCGCCGAGCCCGAGCCCCTCGACCCGCTCGGCGATCGTGCCCGAGGCGGTCAGCATCAGTACCCGGGCGGGGGAGCCCTGCGCGACGAGCGTGCGGCACACCTGGTCGCCGTGCACCCCCGGCAGGTCACGGTCCAGGACCACCACGTCGTAGTCGACCACAGACGTGCGCTCCAGCGCGGCGCCGCCGTCATAGGCGACGTCGACCGCCATGCCCTCGCGCCGCAGCACCCGCGCCACCGAGTCGGCCAGCTCCGGTTGGTCCTCCACCACCAGCACCCGCATCGGCAGAAGGTTAGCCGCGGCGCGGTCACAGCCCGGTCACAGCCGCGCGGACCGTCCCGTGACCGCCCGGCGCCTAGAACTTGACCTCGACACGATCCATCGAGGACTAGGAGCCGGCGATGACAGCGGTCATCGAAACCCAGGCACTCGGCAAGCGCTACGGGCACGTCACGGCGCTCACCGACTGCACCCTCAGCATCCCGGAAGGGCGCGTCGTCGGGCTGGTCGGCCCGAACGGCGCCGGCAAGTCGACCCTCCTCGGGCTGGTCTGCGGGCTGATCGCACCGAGCGCCGGCAGCATCGCCGTGCTCGGCAACCCGCCCGCCGCCAGCGCGGCGCAGCTGGCCCGGGTCGGGTTCGTCGCGCAGGACGCCCCGATCTACGGCAGCCTCACCGTCGCCGACCACCTGCGGCTCGGCGCCCGCCTGAACCCGCGCTGGGACGCCGCCCTCGCCGAACGCCGCATCCGGCAGCGCAACCTCGACCCGCGGCAGAAGGCCGGGCGGCTCTCCGGCGGGCAACGGGCCCAGCTCGCCCTGACCATCGCCGCCGCGAAACGCGCCGACCTGCTCATCCTCGACGAGCCCGTCGCGGCGCTCGACCCGCTCGCCCGGCGCGCGTTCCTGCAGGACCTGCTCGACTTCGTCGGCGAGCTCGGCGTCAGCGTCGTGCTCTCCTCGCACCTGCTCGGCGACCTGGAGCGGGTCTGCGACCACCTCATCGTGCTCGCCTCGGCGCGCGTCCAGCTCAGCGGCGACGTCGCGCAGCTGCTCGCCGAGCACCAGCGGCTCACCGGTACGCTGCCCGGCTTCGACCGGCTGCCCGCCGGCGCCGAGATCATCCACGCCGAGCAGAACACGATGGTCGTCCGCACGGCCACCCCGATCGACGGCGCCGACCGCGTCGACCTCGAGGACCTCGTCCTCGCCTACCTCACCCGCGCCGCCGGCTTCGACGGCGCCCCGATGCTCGCGGAGGCGCAGCGATGACCGGCACGGAGCGGAGCGGAGGGCTGGGCATCATGGGCGCAGTGTGTGGGTCGGGCCGGCGCCGGAGCGCAGCGGAGGTGGCGGCATGACCTGGCTCACCTGGCGGCAGTTCCGCGTGCAGGCCGTCGTGACCGCGGCCGCCCTCGCCGCCCTCACCGTCTACCTGCTGGTGCTCGGGTTCAGCATCCGCGCCGCGTACGACACCGACATCGCCGCCTGCACCCCTGCCACGTGCAGCACGGCGGTCGAGCACTTCACCAACACGTACGACGCCCAGGTCGGACTCGTCGGCGCGCTCCTGCTGGCGATCCCGGCGCTCGTCGGCATCTTCTGGGGCGCGCCGCTGGTCGCCCGGGAGCTGGAGGAGAAGACCGACAAGCTGGTCTGGAACCAGAGCGTTACCCGGACCCGCTGGCTCGCGGTCAAGCTCGGCCTCCTCGGCGCCGTGGCCGTGCTCGCCAGCGGCCTGCTCAGTCTCCTGCTCACGTGGAGCGCCAGCCGCTACGACCAGGTGACCGGCGACCGCTTCGCCGCGCTGAACTTCGCCGCCCGCAACGTCGTGCCCGTCGGCTACGCCCTCTTCGCGTTCGCCCTCGGCGCGGTCACCGGCCTGGTCGTGCGCCGCACCCTGCCGGCGATGGCGATCACCCTGGCCCTGTTCGCGCTGGTACAGGTCGCGGTGCCCAACGGCATCCGCCAGCACATCATGCCGCCGGTCACCGAGACGGTGACGGTGGACGCGGCGGTCATGGAGCGCATCAAAGGCCTTGGCATCAGGGGCTCCGAGGGCGCGTTCCTCACCGGGTACAGCGCGCCCGGCGTGTGGTCGCTCAGCGAGGAGATGAAGCTGTTCAAGCCCGACGGGTCGCCGTACCTCGAGGCCGACGCCGTGCCCTGCATGGCCGCCGGCAGCTTCGCGAAGGCCAAGGCCTGCACGGCCAGCCAGAACCTGCACTTCTCCTACGTCTACCAGCCGGGCTCCCGGTACTGGCCCTTCCAGTGGATCGAGCTGTCCGCCTACCTGGTCCTGGCCCTGCTGCTGACCGCCCTCGGCTTCCTGTGGATCCGCCGGCGCCGCACCTGACGCCTTCGGGACAGGCGGCCGCACGTGGATTGCAGGTGGGCTGCAAGCGGTGCGGTGCATGCTGCCCGAATGATCGAGACGGGTACCGCTGCACCGCACCGCCTGGCGACGATGGGCTGGGTGGTGACCGGCGCGCTCGGCGTCGCCGCACTGGCACACGCATACACCATCGTCGACTCCCTGCGCGGCCCGGTCGCCGGCACCGGCGAGGTCGTCGCGTCCGAGTCCAGCGTCACCCTCGGCATCTTCACCAACGCCGACACCCAGTCGATCGTGCTCAACGCCGCCCGGCTGCTGGTGCTCGCCGCCCTCATCGTCTGGCTGTACCTGGTCCGCGACAACTTCGACCGGCGCGATGAGACCAGCGTCCGCTGGCCCAAGGCCTTCACCGTCGCCGGCTGGTTCATCCCCGTCGCCAACATCGTCATCCCGCAGCAGGTCGTCAAGGAGCTGTACGCCCGCAGCAACCCCGACCGCTCCTGGACCCCGACCGGCGTGGTCAGCTCCTGGTGGCTGCTGCTGCTGGTCAGCCTCTTCGCCTCCACCGAGACGAAGCTCTACGCCGACGGCTTCAAGGACGTGCACACCCCGGTCGAGGTCGCGTACGTCACCGGCGCCGCCGGCATCCTCGCTGCCCTCCTCGCCGCCTTCATCGTCCTTCGCATCACCACCTGGCAGGACAACGCCCAGCCCTGACACCGCACAATGACCCGGTGGAACTCGCCGCACTGCTCGCCGCGTTGCATGGCACCGACGAAGAGGCCTACTGCCTCGTGTGGCGGCGCGCGTTCCACGGCGAGCGGCTCACCTCCGAAACCGCGCCGATCGTCCGGTATCTCCTGACGGCGGTGCACGACCCGGGGTTCGGCGCCGGCGACGAGAGCAAACGCACGGGCATGCTGTTCCTGCTGCGCGAGGTCGCCCGCGTCGACGCCCGCTTCGACCTCCTCCCCGAGGTGTTCGCCGCCCTGTGGCCCATCCCCACCGGCTGGCCCCGGCGTGCGAGGGTGGCGGCAGCTTCCGCGGCGGCGATGCTCGTCCGGCACCCCGCTCTCGGCGACCGCCGCGACGAGGTCATCGCCCACCACGAGGCCGCCGCATTGGACACCGAGGACCGGCTCATGTGCGCCAGCTACATGGTCGGGCTCGGTGAGCTCGGCGTCGCGCCCCGGGCCTGGCTCGACGACCCGAGGCTGGGCGTGCGGACCTGTGCCGCCCTGGCGCCCGCTCTCGCCGCCGACGAGACCGCCCTGTCGGTGCTGGTGCGGGCCGCCGGTCACCCTCGCGCGTTCGACCACGCCTTCGAGGAGCCGTTCGTCGCGCCCCGGTACAGGATGATGTTCCTGTCGCAGTTCGCCGGACGGTCCCGCGACCAGCTCATCGCCACCGTCTGCGAGCGGGTCACCGACTTCCGGCGGCTGTTGAACGCCGCGGTGGCCGCCGTCGAGCTGCGGGACGCGTCGTTCGGGCCGTACCTCCGCGTCGCGTTCCCCTCGGGCCTCGCCGACGACGGCACGGCGTCGGCCGAGCAGGACTGCTTCGTGCGGGCGCTGACGGCGCGTGACGACGTGTGGGAGCCGAGCCGGCGTGGCGTGTTCGCCGCTGCGGGCCTCCCGCACGACCGCGACCGCTGGCGCGAGGTGCACGTCCCGAAGGTGCTCGACGATCGCGGCCGGCCGATCTACGCGTCGGGGACGATCGTGGTCCTCGACGCCACCCGGCAGCTGCGCCGCGCCCCGCGGATGTACCTGGGCCGGGAGCGTTCCGATCCTCGCCTGCTCGGCACGCTGCTGGACGTCATCCGGCGCGACGGGCTCCGGGTCGACGTCGAGGGGCCGCTGCGCTTCACGGTGACAGGTGGTCCGGACGACCCGCGACCCGACCCCGAGGACCTCGTCACCGGCCCGATGCCCTGGCAGCCGCGGCTGCGCGGGGTCAGGGTCGCGGCGGCGTTCAGCCTGTGGGTGACGGCCCACCAGTGGGTCGGCGGCATCGCGTACCGGCAGCAGTTCGTCGACGGCACACCGATGGCCCCTTGCGAGACGCTCGGCCCTGCCGACCACGAGGACGGCTTCCACATCGTGTTCGAGCTCGATCAGGAGTGGCTGCCGGCCGGTGCGCGGCTGCCGGGCTGACGTGGCAGGCCGGGGACGGTGCGCCAGGCGCCCGTACCGGTGGAGGCCAGGGCGAGCAGGGTGGTCATGCCGGCGACGTCCGACCGTGCGGCGCCCGAGCCGTACGTGGTGGACAGCAGCACGCCGAGCACCACGAGCAGCAGGCCGGCGGCGGCCAGCAGCGCGCCCGTCACGTCGAAGGACGGCGCCGGGCGCGCTGCGGGCGGGGGCGGGCAGCCGGCGGATCAGCACGATGATCCACGCTATGCCGAGGACCTGCAGCAGGAACGACGCCCGCCAGCTGAACAGGCTGGTGATGAGGCCGCCGATCAGCGGGCCGGCCGCGCCATTCTCGCGGGATGACCGGACGGCGCGTCCGCGGGCTCCGCGGCGTCTCATCCGACAGGATGAAGCGCAGGAACACGCCCGGTGAAAACTTGAACTGTTCCAGACTAGTGGTCTATGTTGATCGTGTGACGTTCGACTTCGAGGCGCAGTTGCGGGCGGCCTCGTTGCGGGTGACGAAGCCGCGGCTGGCGGTCCTCGCCGCCCTGCACGAGCACCGGCACGTCGACACGGACACGGTGATCACCCTCGTGCGCGCCGAACATCCCATGGTCTCCCACCAGGCGGTCTACGATGTTCTGCGGGCGCTCACCGACGCCGGTCTGGTGCGGCGCATCGAGCCGGCCGGCAGCACCGCCCGCTACGAGTCCCGGGTGGCGGACAACCACCACCACGTCGTGTGCCGTTCGTGTGGCGCGATCGCCGATGTCGACTGCGCCGCCGGCCACGTTCCTTGTCTCACCGCCTCGGACGACCACGGCTACGTGGTCGACGAGGCGGAAGTCGTGTATTGGGGCACCTGCCCCGACTGCGCTTCGAAATGATTCGGTCCGTTCGGACGAAAGACGGAAGGAAGACCATGAGCGACACCCAGGCCACGGCAGGCGGCTGCCCAGTCGCGCACGGCAGCGAGAGCGAAAACCCGGCGATCGACTCGCCGACCCCGAAGACCGGTGGACGTCCGCGCACGAACCGCGACTGGTGGCCCAACCAGCTCGACCTTTCCGTGCTGCACGCCCACTCGTCCAAGGGCAACCCGCTCGGGGCGGACTTCGAATACGCCAAGGAGTTCCAGAAGCTCGACGTCGAGGCCCTCAAGCGCGACATCACCGAGGTGCTGACCACGTCGCAGGACTGGTGGCCGGCCGACTTCGGGCACTACGGCGGCCTCATGATCCGGATGAGCTGGCACGCCGCCGGCACGTACCGGATCCACGACGGCCGCGGCGGCGCCGGCGACGGCGGGCAGCGCTTCGCCCCGCTCAACAGCTGGCCCGACAACGCCAACCTCGACAAGGCCCGCCGGCTGCTGTGGCCGGTGAAGGCCAAGTACGGCCAGAAGATCTCGTGGGCCGACCTGCTCGTGCTCGCCGGCAACGTGGCCCTGGAGTCGATGGGCTTCAAGACCTTCGGCTTCGGCTTCGGCCGCGCGGACGTCTGGGAGCCCGAGGAGATCTTCTGGGGCCCCGAGGACACCTGGCTCGGCGACGAGCGCTACGTCGGCGAGGCCGAGATGGCCTCCGAGGTCGGCGCGGCCGAGATGGGCCTCATCTACGTCAACCCGCAGGGTCCCCGCGGCAACGCCGACCCGCTGAACGCGGCGTACTTCATCCGGGAGACGTTCGCCCGGATGGCCATGAACGACGAGGAGACCGTCGCTCTCATCGCCGGCGGCCACACCTTCGGCAAGGCGCACGGCGCCGGCAACGCCGACGAGCACGTGGGCCCGGAGCCCGAGGGCGCCCCGCTGGAGTCGCAGGGCCTCGGCTGGCTGAGCACGCACGGCAGCGGCAAGGCCGGTGACACGATCACCAGCGGTCTCGAGGTCACCTGGACCGACAAGCCCACCGAGTGGAGCAACCGCTTCTTCGAGATCCTGTTCGGCTACGAGTGGGAGCTCACCACGAGCCCCGCCGGCGCCAAGCAGTGGGTCGCCAAGGACGCCGAGGCGATCATCCCGGACGCGCACGACCCGTCCAAGAAGCACAAGCCCACGATGCTCACCACAGACCTCTCGCTGCGGGTGGATCCGGTGTACGAGAAGATCTCGCGCCGCTTCCTCGAGAACCCCGACGAGTTCGCGCTCGCGTTCGCCAAGGCCTGGTACAAGCTGCTGCACCGCGACATGGGTCCGGTCAGCCGCTTCCTCGGCCCGTGGGTCGCCGAGCCGCAGCTGTGGCAGGACCCGGTCCCGGCCGTCTCGGGCCAGCTCGTCGGCGACGCCGACGTCGCCGCGCTCAAGGCGAAGGTCCTGGACTCCGGCCTCAGCGTCGCGCAGCTGGTCTCCACCGCGTGGGCGTCGGCGGCGAGCTTCCGCTCCACCGACAAGCGCGGCGGTGCCAACGGCGCCCGCATCCGCCTGGAGCCGCAGCGCAGCTGGGAGGTCAACCAGCCGGCGCAGCTCGCCGAGGTGCTCGGCAAGCTCGAGGGCATCCAGCAGGAGTTCAACGCCGCGGGCGGCGCGCAGATCTCCCTCGCCGACCTCATCGTGCTGGCCGGCTCGGCCGCGGTGGAGAAGGCGGCCCGCGACGCGGGCGTCGAGGTGACCGTGCCGTTCCGGGCGGGCCGCACCGACGCGAGCCAGGAGGAGACCGACGTCGAGTCGTTCCGCGTCCTGGAGCCCCGCGCCGACGGCTTCCGCAACTACCTGCGCCCCGGCGAGAAGACCCAGCCGGAGATCCTGCTCGTCGACCGCGCGTACATGCTGGACCTCACCGCACCCGAGATGACCGTCCTCGTCGGCGGCCTGCGGGCGCTGGGCAACAACGTCGGCGGTGCCGCGCACGGTGTCCTCACCGACCGCCCCGGCGTGCTCACCAACGACTACTTCACCAACCTGCTTTCCCCGGGCACCAAGTGGAAGGCGTCGGAGTCGCAGGAGCACGTCTACGAGATCCAGGACGTGACGACCGGCGACGTGAAGTGGACCGCCACCGCGGTCGACCTCATCTTCGGCTCCAACTCGCAGCTGCGCGCCCTCGCCGAGGTCTACGCCAGCGCCGACGCCCGCGACAAGTTCGTCACCGACTTCGTCGCGGCCTGGACGAAGGTCATGGAGCTGGACCGCTTCGACCTGTCCTGATCCTGTACTGAACCCTTGTCGGGCCCGGTCGCCGCGTGCGGCCGGGCCCGGCTTTTCATGGGCGGCGCAGGTGGTTCGGGTGGTGCTCCGCCAGCTCCAGCAGCGACGTGAGACGCGCGCCCAGGACGAGGTCCATCGCACCTTCGACGCGGACGGCGACGGTCGGGCTGCCCGGGGGCTGCGCCAGCCGGACCAGCAGCGGCGGCGAGCCCGCAAGGGGGTACTCGAAGCCGTCCAGCGCCGTGTGCAGCGCCGCCGCGTCGAGATCGTCGTAGCGGTACCCGATGAGCAGGCTGATCTCGTGCAACAGCCGCGCCAGGTGGTCCTCGTCCGCCGACCCCGCGACACACCCGACGTCGTCCACGGCGTCCGGCGCCGGCCCGTCCGGCGGGGCCGGTATCAGTGCGTCGCATTGCGGGTCGTAGCAGTCGAGGCCGTACGCGCCGGCGAGCGTTGGCAGCGCGTCGGTCGCCGGCCAGCCGAACGCGAGGGTCAGGACCACGTAACGGTGGGCCTCGTCGGTCGGCCCGGACCACCGCGGCGCGTCGACGTCGGTGTGCCACGGCTCGATCCTGCTCGCCAGCTCCGGCCACCGGCGCAGCAGCTCGGCGCGGAACCGCAGGACCCGCGGGTCGGGCTTGAGCCGCCCGGGCCTGCCCTCCGCGAGCCGGTCGGCGAGCCGCCGCGCGTTCTTCGCGGCGCCGGCGGGCCAGAAGTACAGGTCGTAGGTCACTGTCCGCAGCCTAGAACGGCACGTCGGTCGCGATACACGGACCGTCGGCTTTCACCTTGACGGACACGGCCAGCCGCACGGCGAGGACGGGCAGGCCGCAGAACAGCACGGCGCCGCCCACGACGAGCAGCCGCGCCCGCCGCCGCCTGCTGATCTTCACGACTGGGGATCGCATCCGTCTACCGGTGACGCCGCGTCGTCCGGTTGTGCAGCTTGTTCAGCGCCGGCCCGGCGGCGGAGCGGGGCGCCGTCGGTGGTGGCGAGCCGGTGGGCGAAGATGCCGCCGCCGGCCGTGACGGCGAGGATCAGCGGCACCGAGTACATCAGGCCGGGGAACATGCCGACCTCCTGCAGGGTCGCGGCGATGCCCGCGTTGAGGCCGCCCAGCGCCGCGACCGCGGCCACGACCGGCAGCGCCCGCCAGGCCCGCTTGCGTGCCATCGGCACCAGGCCGAGCAGGAGGATGACCGCGGCCGCGCCGGCGCCGGCCAGCAGCGGCAGGCCGGTGAGCGACGGGGCGGCGAGCGACGGTGGCGGCTCGTAGTAGCAGCAGCCCTCGCCGGAGTCGGGCGAGCCGAGCCGGTGCCACGCGCCCCGCACGTCCCGGTAGAGCAGCCCGTCGCGCCCGTCGGCGACGAAGACCACGTGCCCGCCCGGCACGGCGTGCACGACCAGCGACCGCGACGACAGGTGCTGGGCCGGGTCGCCGAGCCGCGGATACTTCGCGGCGAGTCTGGTGTGCGCGTCGCCGCTCACCTCCCACACCGTGCCGAACCTGGTGCCGCCGTCGGTGCTCTGCTCGACCCGCAGCGCGTCACCCGGCACCCGGTAGCAGAGGTCCTGCTGGCATTGCCGGGCCTGTGGCGTGCCGGCGGCGACCCCGCCCTCGATCCACTCGACGGCCGCACCGGAGTCGTCGACCCGCCACGCGGTCGTGCGCTCGCGCCGCAGCACGTGGACCACCACGGTCCCCGGCGCCGAGTCCAGGACCGCGGTCACCTCGCCGAGCTCGTCCGCGTGCTGCCCGGCGGTCCCGGACGTGCACGACCACAGCAGCCCCGACAGCAGCACGCCGCCGAGCAGGACGACCAGCACTTGCCCCCGTCTGTTCATCCGCCCAGAATCCCAGCGATCGACAACGCTCAGGCCACACCCCAGCCACGATCGCGCGCACCAACGATGCCGCCGCGAGCTAGACGGCGGCGGCGACGGCGATGGTCTGCATGGCGCGGACCCAGGACTCCGCGAGGGCCGGGGCGAGGTGGTGGGTGTCGAAGACGATCCGCACCAGCAGGGCGTCAGCGGTGTCCTCGACGTTCACCATGAGCGGCTCGTGCGGGTCGTCGCGGGCGACCGGCCAGTCGAAGCGGGTCGCGGCCAGCGCGGACGCCATCTGCGGCAGGGTCACCGCGGCGGGCGGTGAGGAGCGGTCGCCGGTGCGGCGGTCGTTGAAGAGCACCGACAGGTCGATGGCGGTGCCGCGCTCCCGCTCCACGCCGGCGACGGCGGCTGCGAGCTGCAAGGGGTCGAAGCTGGCGTACTTGTAGGTCGACAGGACCGCGCCACGGACCCGGTCCAGCAGCGTGGGGAACGCGACGCCGAGCGCGTCGACGACGAGCAGGCCGGCCTGGTTGACGGGGCACACCACGTCGGCGAGGCCGGGCCAGAAGCGGTTGCCGACGATCGGGCGGATCACGACCGGGTCGACGCCGGTGACGCGGGCGGTCGCCGCAGCGAACACCGCCAGGAGCACGGTCGCCGAGTCCACGCCGTGCCGGTCGGCCAGGGTGCCCAGCGCCAGCCGGAGTGCGGGGGAGTGCAGCAGCCCCTCGCGGTAGCGTGGCTCGCACCTGTTGGCGGACTCCGGCACGGTACGGGCGGGCACGGTCAGCAGGGTCCGCCGCCAGTACCGCAGTGCCGCCTCGTTCTGCCGGCGGCCGGCGGGGGAGCGCTGTCGCCGCACCTGCTCGAGGGGCTGCATGCCGGCGACCGGGGCGGGCTCCCGCCGGGTCACCTCGTCCATCATGACGACCCCGCCGAGCGCGTCGGTGACAAGATGCGTGACGACGGAGACCTGGTGGGTGAGCGCGCCGCGGTGCCGCACGACGCCGACCCGCAGCGGCCAGTCCTTGACGTAGTCGTAGTCCCAGGCCCGGAACCAGTCGAAGACGGCGCCGGCGAACTCCAGCGGGTCCGAGGCGTCGGGCGCGTCGAACACCTCGATCGTGAAGGATCCGGACGCCGACACCTCCTGCCGCACCGCCCCGTCGGGCAAGAAGCGCAGCCGGGTGCGCATCGTCTGGTACCGCCCGATCGTGTACCGCAGGTCGTCCACGATGTCGTCGAGGGTGGTGCCGGGCCGCAGGGTGCTCGGCCCGCCGATCGGGATCCAGCTGCGCTGCCGCTGCATCGCCAGCCAGATCTCCTGCTGCCCCCACGACAGCTCGTCTTCGCCGGCCCCCTCGCCGGCGAAGTCGAACCGGACCAGCTCCGCAGCCACGAGCTCGGTCATCGCGCGCTCACCGCCAGGCGGGCCCGCAGCCGGCGGTCGGCCGCGGCGGCGTTGCGGTGCAGGCGGTCGGTCTCGGCGCTGAGCAGGTCGAGCCCCGGCGTGGTGAGCCGGTAGTAGCGCCGCAGCCGCGAGGCGACGACCTCCTCGTGGTCCACCTCGATGAGCCCGTCGCCGCGGAGCCGGTCGAGGATGCCGTACAGGGTGCCGGGCTGCAGGCGGACCCGGTCCTCGGAGATGCGCCGCACGTCCTCCAGGACGCCGTACCCGTGCTGCGGCTCGCCCGCCAGCGCGGCCAGGATCAGGAACGTCGGTTCACGCAGCGGCATGACCGGCAACACCTTTCAGCGGGAACGGGGGAGCTGCCCGACGCTAACACCGTCGATGCGTGCGCGGCCGATACAAAAACCGATACAGCGCGCGGCCGTATCGCGGCCCGTAGCGCCGGCCGTATCGCCGGTTCACCTCGCGGTACAAACGCCGCCGCTGAACCAATAGATGCACATCCACATACTGGAGGCATCGCATGCACGTGGGAACCGGAAAGCGTCGAGCACTCGTGGCGGTGGCCGGGCTGGTCGCCGCCCTGCTGCCCGCCGCGGCCGCGCACGCCGCACCGTCCACCTTCACCCCCGCCGCCACGTACAACGGCGGCGGCACCCGCTACCTCAGCGCCCAGGTCACCGCCCCCGAGGGCCAGTACCAGGTGGCGACGAACCTGTGGAACCCGGCCGTCAGCGGCGGGTTCACGATGAACTACGACACCGCCACCACCGGGTTCTCGGTCACCAACTACACCGCCAACTCGTACTTCGGCACCGACCCGAACACCGGCCCGGCCTGCACCAACGGGACCGACCCACTCGACCCGAACTGCGACTGGGCCGGCACCGGCGACCCGTGGGTCAACCCCAACTCCGGCGTGCGCGACCAGTACGCGACGACCGGCGGCACCGCGCCGTTCGTGGCGCAGCAGCCACCGAACGACGGCGTCAACCACACCACCGGCACCGCCAACGAGTTCAGCCACCAGATCCACGCGCCGGCCGCGTACCCGAGCATCATCTCCGGCTGCCACTGGGGCACCTGCTCGCCGTCGGGCACGACCCCGGCCGGTGCGCCGTTCCCGAAGCAGACCGCCGGCGTGGCCCGGATGGACTCGGTCTGGAACATCACCGTCCCGGCGACCCCCGGCGGCAACGAGGCCTGGGACGCGTCCTACGACATCTGGTTCGACTCCAACTGCCGCCCGCAGCCGAGCACCTGCGCGACGCAGGGCAGCACGCTGCCGACGAACCCGCAGCTGCTGAACAACCCGGGCCAGAACGACGGCGCCGAGATCATGATCTGGGTGAACAACCAGGGCTACGTGAACGCCCAGCCCGGCGACGCGCAGAACCCGACGGCGTACGCCGCCCACGCCGGCAAGATCCAGCCCGCCGGCATGCCGCTCCTCGTCGACGTGAAGATCCCCGGCATCCGCACCACGGTGAACGGCGCCGCGACCGACACCACGTTCGACGTGTGGGGCGGCCGCGTCCGCAGCTTCGACAACGGCGTGCGGTGGAACGTCATCTCGTTCGTCGCCCGTACCAAGGGCACCGGGCTCGTCGGTGACCCGGCCGTGCCCGGCACCGTCCCGGCCAACGGCGGCTTCGACAGCCACATCTTCACCAAGTACGCCGCGAGCCTCGACGACATGGGCATCTACTGCTCCACCGACCCCGGCTCGCCGATCACCCCCGAGCAGACGATCTGCCTGGAGCCGAAGTGGTGGGTCACCTCGGTGCAGGCCGGCTTCGAGATCTGGAACCTGCCGCAGACCTCGACGCTCGCCACGACCAAGTTCAGCGTGAACCCGGTCGCGGTCAGCGGCGGCATCAACACCGGCGGCCGGGCCACGCCGGACGGCACGCCGCTCGTGCACTGGGACGACGTGTTCACCATCAACGCGACCGGCTGCACCCCGGCCACGAGCGCCACCTGGACGATCGTCGGGCGCAACTACAACACGACCCCGCCGACGGAAGGGTTCCGGCTCAACGGCACCCTCACCCACGTCGGGTCCGGCAACTACACGGCGACCGGCGTCGGCCCGCTGCGCAACCCGGCCGCCGGCTACGTCCTGCACGACGAGGCGCAGGTCATCATCACGATCGTCTGCAACGGCGTCACGTTCACCAGCACCGGCAACCTCTTCATCGACCCGAGCGGGAAGGTGTCCAACACGGCCGGTGCGCCGATCAGCGGGGCGACGGTGACCCTGTACCGCTCGGCGACCCAGACCGGCACCTACACCGCCGTCCCCAACGGCAGCACCACGATCATGTCGCCGCGCAACCGGGCGAACCCGTCGCTCACCAACGGCTACGGCTTCTACCGGTGGGACGTCTCGCCCGGCTGGTACAAGGTGCGGGTGACGAAGGCGGGGTGCACCGCGCCCGGCAGCTCGCAGACGTTCGTGGAGTCGCCCGCCAAGCAGGTGTCGGCGAACCTGCCGCCGGTGACGAACCTGGACCTGACGATGTACTGCGGTGAGCAGTCCACGCTGCCCACCACGGTCGTCGTCCGTCCGCCGGGCGTCCGCCCGGTCAGCCAGGGCGGCTACTGCGCCGACGTCTACGTCACCAACAACACCGGCGCGGCGAAGGAGTGGTTCGCGACCTTCGCGATCCCGGCCGGCCAGCACATCAGCCAGACCTGGAACATGGTTTTGACCCAGCAGGGCGCGACCGCCGTCAACGCCCACGCCGACCCCGCCAACCCCTGGAACAAGATCCTCCAACCCGGCCAGACGACGAACGACGTCGGCTTCTGCACCGGCCCGTAACACCCTTCGAGCACGGGCCCGTACCCCGGCGTGGGGTACGGGCCTGCCCCGCACGTCGCGCCGGCGGATGCGGTTGAGGTCGCGTGGGCCATGCTCAACCGTCCAAGAACGCGCCCCGTCGTGGCGTCTCCGGCGGGATAGGGTCTCGGCATGACGATGGGTGCCGGTCCCGAGGCGGCCCTGCCGGCCGAGCGGCGGCGGTGGACGTGGGAGCATCCGGTCGGCCCGCGCTGGCTGCTCCTCGGTGACGTCGGCTTCGAGGACACCTACGAGGACGACATCCCGCTGGCGCTGTGCGCGGAGATCGACGGACTGTTCGTGGATCTGCCGCCCCGGCCCCGCGAGGGGTTCACGCTCGTCGGCTGCGCCCCGGGCGGCGCGCTCGCCGACCTCCTCGATCGGCTTCCCGCCGCGGCGTTCGGCACGGACCAGGCCTGGCTGGGCGACGTCCACATCGCGGTGCCGCTGCCGCCGCCGGGCACGTCGCCGCCATGGTGGGGCGAGGACCTCGGCGACGTCGTCGTGCTCGCGCGACGGCCGAGCCTCGCCGTGCCGGGAGCCGTGGACATCGATCTCAGCGGCTTCGTCCAGGTCTACGACCGCACTGACGCCGTGGTGCGTCCGGGCGAGGTGACCGAGTTCGTGGTCCAGGGTCCGGACGAGGAGCCCTACGGCACATGCCGGGACGTCACCGGCGTGTTCCGCGATCAGGCCGCACCACCCGTGCCGCAGATCCGGCTGCTCGGCTGCCGGCCGGAACCTCCGCTGCTGACCGCGCTCGGTGCGCTCGGCCAGTCGACCAAGGCAGGGCTGCGTCGCCGTCGCGTCCGCGCCGAGGTGCACGTGGTTGCCGCCGACGGCTCGGCCGACCGGGTCATCGGTGTCGGGGTGTCCGGAACGGTCGTCGCGAGCGGGCCGTCACGGTTCGGTGCCGGGCTCGTCGACGTGACGGTCGACAGCGATCCGCAGGAGCCGCTGCCGACGGGCGTCCTCGGCATCCTGGAGCGTTGGCACACCGGACGGCCCGCCGGGAAGAACCTGTGGGCCGGCTACGACCGGGACCTGCGCCATCACTGGGCCGGCCTGGCGCTCGTCCACCTGTCCGGTGCACCGGACCGGCCGGCCGGCACCACGTATGACCTCGACGGCCGGTTCGTGACCGACATCGAGGGGTTCTACTGCGCGATCGGTGAGGCGATCAACGGCCCGGGTGGATACTTCGGGTGGAACCTCGATGCCCTCGACGACTGTCTGTGCGGGAAGTTCGGCGCGCGGACACCGTTTCGTCTGGTGTGGCACGACTCCGCCGTCGCCCGCGCGCACCTCGTCGCCGGCTACGATCGGCGCAGGCTGGGTCCGGCTGTCACCATGGAATATCTGCTGGACATGCTCACGGCGCGCCAGGTTGAGATCGACCTGCGATGAGCCGCAGGCCGACGCCTACAGCTGCTGCCTATCGGTGGTGCAGCGTCACTCGCAGGCCTTCGGCGGTCAGCCGGCGCGCCAGCAACGCCGCTTCGGCGGGCGTTCCGGTGATTCCCGCGTCGGTGAGGGCGGCGTAGTCGTGCGCCGCGCCGGTGATCGTTGCCCCGTGTCTGCGGTACATGGCGAGTGCGCGCAGCCGGAGCGGCCGGTTCGCGACCGGATCGGCATGGACCCGGGTGAGCCCGACCCGGGCGACGAGGGTCTGCCGGATCGTCGCGTCCAGGGCGTCGAACATTCCCGGACGGTCCTGGATCACGTCGGTGTAGCGACACTCCACGCACTGCGACGTGACGGTCCAGATGACCGCGTCGCCGTCGACGGCTTCCGCGACATGGAGTGAAACCGCGTCCCCGCAGCGGGGGCACGGACCGTTGAGATCACCGCAGTAGAGCACGAACACGTCGCTGTCGCTCACAGACCACGACGGTAGGCCCACCGGACGGAACCGGCATCCACGTTTCATCCGGGTGCGCGCTCGTGCCGCGGGTCGCGCGCCGGCGTCCAGTGGGCTCAGACGAGCAGGGTCAGCAGTTCGTCGGCGGCGGCGGTGGCGGCGGGGCGGTGGATGCGGGCCAGCGCATCGAGTGCGGTGGTCGCCGGGCCGTCGCGCAGGGTCTCGGCGATCAGGTCGGCGCACGACGGGTGTTCGGGCACCGTCTGGATGAACCGGAGCAGGGCGGCGGCGTGCTGGTCCGGGTCGTCGATCGTGCGAACGGTGTCGACGACGTCGTCGACGAGGGCGCCGATGAGGTCGAGCCGCCCTCCGGTGCGGGCCCGGGCGATGACGTTGAGCAGGGCGGTGAGGCGGGGCAACGGTTCGGTCACCGCGTGCGCCGCCGCCTCGGCTCGTCCCAGGTCGTCGTCCCCGCGCCGCGGTGACCGGCCGGCCCGCCCGGCCGCCGCTCTGGCCTTCGACTCGGTCGCGATGATCTGCTGCGCGAACCGCCGGCTGGCCGGCTCGTCGATCCGGGCCGCGAGGCCTGACAGCACGTCGAGGTCGCCGTCGGCGGCCGCGTGTCGCACCGTGGCGAGCACGGCCGCCGCCCTGCCGAACGGGACGGTGATCAGCGCGGCCGCTCGCTGGGCGATGCCGAGGTCGCCCTTGGCAGCGGCCAGGCCGGCCACCTGGACGAGCGCGTCGGTCTGCCGGTCCGGAATCCCGATCACGGCCGAGACCTCCAGCGCCCAGTCGAACCGGCCGGACTCGGCGCCGGCCCGGGCCACGTCGATGAGCGAGTACGCCAGCTGGTCTGGATGCTCGATCGACCGTGCGGCCGCCAGGGCCTTGTCCAGCTCGCCGCCGCCGATCGCGGTCTCCACCGTCGTCTGTGCCGCCCGGACCCGGTCGTGCGGGTTCGCGATCACCGACACCAGCTGGGTGAGCCGGTCCAGGACCCGGTTGAGGTGCTGCGGGTCGCCGGCCCGGGCGGCGATCGCCTCGGCCCAGGTGCACGGGATCGTCGTGAGGGCCGCTGCCTCGTCGAGCAACGCGGTGGCCCGCGGCGCGTCGGCGACCGCGGCGATCTCGACCAATGCGGCGGCCTGCGCCGTCGGGTCGCTGATGCGGCGGGCGGCGTGCTCGGCGGCAGACGTCAGGGCGAGCATCCGGTCGAGGTCGGCCGTCAGCGCCCACGCTGCGGTCGTGAGTGCTCTGACCTGCCATTGGGGGTCGGGCGCCGAGCGGGTCCCGGTCTCCGCCTCTTCGAGCAGCACCCGGGCCCGCTCCGGGTCGCCTCGTTCGATCGCCTCGTCGGCGACCGGGATCAGCAGTTCCGGCTTGCCGGTGCCACGGGCAAGGTCGGCGGCCGCACTGAGATCGCCGTTGTCCAGCGCCGCATGCATCGCGGTGCGGACCGTGCTTTGTCCCTCGCCGAAGCGCTCGGCATAGGCGACCGCGGAGGCGTAGTCACGGTTGTCGAGATGCGCGCTGAGAATGCGCTGTCGTGCCTTCGAACGATCGAACGAGACTCCCATCAGCGCCTCCACGCGAGCTGCCTCGTCGAGTCGCCCGGCGCGGACCGCCCCGTCGACAACCGAGGCCAGCGCCGCGTCTCGTCGCCAATAGTCGTGGGCCCGTCGAGCCGCCGCGCTCGCCTGGTCGACGGCGCCGAGTTCCGCCAGCGACCGGAGCGCATCGTTGAGCACGTCGCGCCGGCCGTGCGTCGGCGGCAGCGCCGCCACATCGACAGCGTCCGCCAGGGACGCGCGGGCGCCGGCAGGGTCGCCGCGCTGCATCTTGACGGCTGCGACCGCGACCAGCGCCTGCGCGTCCCCGCCCGGCAGGGCGAGCCGCGCCGCGGCCTCGGCCTCGACGACGCCGCCCGACGCCGCCAGGGTGCGCACCGCGCCGACCCAGGCGTCCCACTCCCAGCTGTCGCGGGTGACCGGCCACACCATCGCCGCCGCAAGCGCCGCACGGGTCGTGTCGTCGGAGTTTCGACTCGCTGCGACGGCCGCGACAGCGCTCATCCGGCGTACCGGATCGGGCACGGTGAACGCCAGCGCCAGTCCCTGTTCGACGCCGTCGAGCTCTGCGAGTGCCGGCATCAGCGCCGTGAAACGCTCCCAGGAGCCCGCATCGGCGGCGTGGGTGACCGCGTCGGTGAGGATCCGCCGGCCCCACCGGGCGTTGCCGTGCTCGTGTGCGGTCCGTGCCACATCGACGAGGACACCGGGCTCCTGCACCGCGGCGATCCGCTGCGCACGGCGAAGGTCGCCGTGGATGACCGCGGCTGTGGCGATGTGTCGCAGGGTCAACGCTCGTCCGTCGTCGGTGGTGATCAGTTGGGCGAGCCTCTCGGCACGGTCCAGTTGAGCGGCGTCGACGAGGTGACGGGCGATCGACGCGTATGTCTCGGATCTGTCGCGGCGGTCGTGGATCGAAGCGGCGAGCGCCTCCGCGCGGTCGAAGGCGCCTTCGGCTGCGGCGGCCTCGGCGAGGAGTTTGAAGGTGAACCGGTCAGCGGTGAAGCGGTCGACCAGGTCGGTGCTCGGTTCGGCCGCGCGTCTGCGTGCGGTCTTGCGTGCGGCCTTCACGAGCTTCCGCAGTTCCGCTCGCTGCCCGGGGTCGGTGCTGGTGTCCGCGGCTTCCTCCGCCGCTGTCAGCAGCTCCGCTGCCCGGGCCCGCGCGCCGACATTGAGCGCCTCGCCGGCGGCCTCTATCAGGAGCTCGACGTCCGCGCGGGGGTCCGGCTCGAGCGTGTCGAGGACCGCGTCCTCGGCGCCGGTCGGGCGCGACGGCGCCGCGACGTCGGCGACGGCGTCCAGTGCCGCCTGCCGTTGCTCACGATCCGGGATCGACTGCGCCAGCGCCTCGGCCCGCACGAACAAGCCGAGGCGGGCCCACAGGGCGGGAAGTTCCACGGGGATGTTGCGGTTGCGCCGGGCCAGAATCTCGTGGTGCACCGCCAGCCGGGCCAGGGCGACGAGGTTGCGGCGCCGTTCGGTGAGCAGCGCCTCCTGCGTCATGGCGATCTCCGTCAGGGCCGCGCTGTCCGCGCCCGAGCGTGCCAGCAGCCGCGCGTGCCGCGCCGGACTGGTCGCCAGCTCGACCAGCTGGTCCACCTCATGCGTCGTGCGGAGCAACGCGAAGTACCCCTGCAGCAGGTACGACGGTGTGTCGGCGGGCCAGTCCCGGTGGTGATAGCCGTCGGCCCAGGCGGTCAGGCGCTGCCGGTAGCCGTCGATCGCCCGTGGCCCGAGCAGCGCGATCGCGTCGAGCTGGAGTTCCTCGTGACCGAGCACGTAGGTTTCGGTCGCGGTCTCGGCGTGCCAAGTACCCTGGCGCACGGCGAACGTCCGTCCGGGCACCGCGCCGAGCCGGTCTCGTACCTGCCACTCCTCGAGGTCGGTCAGCTCGGCCAGATCGCCGGCGCTCAGCCCGCCGCCGGCCGCGGCGACCAGCGCCAGCAGGTCACGGTCGGGACCGTCGGCGGTGAGCAGCCGTTTGAGCTCGCCCTGCGCCCGCTCCCGGATGCCGGCCGCGTGTGGTGACTGCGTCAGCGTGACGACGATCGCCGGGTCGCGCAGCGCGTGCCTGGGCGGCACGTCCGGCGGCAGCGGTGGGTGCGGCCGGCCGGTGACCACGACGCGGAGGCCGGCGACCGGGCGCGCGGGCAGCAGGGCGGCGATGCTGTGCCCGTCGGGTCCGGCGGTGCCGCGGTCCTCGTCGAGGCCGTCGACGACCAGGACGAGCCGTTCGCCGCGGGCCTGGCAGACCGCGGCCGCCTCGTCGAGCTTCGTCAGCAGGAACGACTCGCGGGTCGCCTCCGTCAGCAGCGGTGGCACCGGATGGCCCAGGAGGGTGAGGAGCTGCTCCAGCACGACGTCCGCGAATGCCACGCTGTCGTCCTGGCGGGCCAGCCGCGCGGTGACGAAGAACGACACGATCCGGACGCCCTGCGGCGGGTGCAGCACGAACCAGGCCATGAGCGCCGACTTGCCGACCCAGGCCGGGGCCCGCAGCCACAGGTACGGTCCGCGCCCGGGGGCGACGCAGAACTCCCGCAGGTCGGTGAGCTCCTGCTCGCGGTCGAGCAGCTCGGTCGGCGCGATCCGCGCGACCTGCGCGAGGTAGGCAGAGCTGGTCGCTCCGAGCCCGGCCGTGCCGGTGAGCGTCGACAGGTCCCCGATGCCGGTCACCCCGAGTCGCGACCACCATCCGGCCGGGTCAGCGACGCCCGGGCCCCATCGTGGGTGGCCCGGGTCGGCCTCGAGCGCGGTCAGCGGCACCACGGTGACCGCCGACGAACCCTCGAGCCGGCCATGTTCGACCACGACGCCGAACAGTCGGCCGTGGGCGATGACCGGCGCACCGGACATGCCCGACCAGGGCGAATCGTCGGGCCCGGCGAGCCGCGGGTCGAGCTCGGCCGGCGTGATCGTCACGACCATGCTCAGCAGCCCGCTGGCCAGCTTCGACAGCGGCGCCACGACGCCGACGGCGTCGACGGTCTCGCGGATCACGTCGTCACCCGTCACCTCGGCGAAGCCCGGGTACCCGTAGGCGTGGCACCCCTCGATCACCGTCGGTGCCGGGGCGTCGCGGTCGACGCGGGCCAGTCCGACAGGCTCCAGCTCCGGTGCCCCCGTCGCCGCTTCGAGCAGGGCCAGGTCCGGTCCCGGACCGTAAGGATCGCCGGTGAACCGCGGATCGACGAACGCCGCATAGGTGATCTTACGAACGTCCCGGATGGTGACGCTGACGGCGCCGGCAACGACGTGCGCCGCGGTGAGGACGGTCCTTCCGGCCACGATGCAGCCGGAACCGTACCGGGGGCGACCGTCACCCAGCTCGGCGATGACCTCCACCAGCCGGCTGGCGAGCGGGACGGCGGTCACCGGTTACCCCTTGACCTGATCCTCCGTGCGCGCGACCTTGACCGGTCTGCCCTGCCGGTCGACGGGGGCGCCGAAGACCACCGTCACCCGCTGCTCGACGCCGTGGGCCCGGCCGGCACCACCGCCGAGGTCGACCTCCACGAACGGGACCTTGAACCCGGCCTTGCCGTTCACCGACCGCGACGCGGTGACCGTCAGCTCCACGGTGATGGACTCCACCGGCAGCTGGACTGCCGCGTCCGCCCCGGCGGCCCGCGCGCGCAGGACCTCCTCGCGGAGCACTTCGATCGCTTCGGCGAGCCCCAGACCTTCGACCGAACCGGTGTCGTTCACGGTGAATGGTCCTCCACGGATCGAGGTTTCAGCAGACGTTTGCCGCGCACTATAACGCAGCGCTGCCACCCGATCACGATGGCGATCGTTCACGTCGGCCGGGACCGGTACGTCCATGTCGGCAGCGGCGCTGACTGCCTCAGGGTGGTCGCCTTCGCCCGCGAGCATGGTCTGTTCGCGGAGCCGGTCTCCGGCTCGCCGTACGCCTTCGGGCGGGCATAGCCTGCAATTTTCACGGTTGGTCGCGCCGATAAACGGGTGATACCGGACACCCGATTGCCCCGGCATCGACTCGTACCTACGTTCCCAGGAAAGCGCTTTCCCGCCATGGTCGGGGAGCGGTCCACTCTCGGAAGGTGAGGCACGGATGAGACGACCAGTCGCCGTACGGTGGCTAGCTGCGGGAGCCGCCGCGGTCGCAGCCGCCGGTGTCACGCTGACGCTGCAGATGCCCCAAGCCGCGGCAGCCGACAACCTGAGCCTCAGCGCCGGCGCCGACGGCTCCAGTAAGGCCAGCGGCACCAGCTACGGCAATGTCAAAGACGGCAACACCGGCACCTACTGGTCGCCGGACGGCTCAACCGGATCGATCTCGATCAAGTGGGGCAGCGCGACGACGGTGGCCTCGGCGGTCATCCGGCAGGCATCGGGCGGTGGGTCCATCGGCGCCTGGCGGATCCTCAACCACGACACGAGTGCCGTCCTGGCCAGCGGCAGCGGCAGCCCGAGCACCATCAACTTCTCCTCGGTCTCGCTGAAGAAGATCACCTTCGAGATCACGAGCGCGTCCGGCGCGCCGCGGATCGCCGAGTTCGAGACGTACTCCGGCGGCGGCTCGAACCCGACGTCGAACCCCACCGGCAACCCGACGCCCACCTCGACCGGTGGCGGTGGCGGCAACCCGACCACGTCGTGGCCGGCATCGCAGGGCAACGTGAAGATCTCCGGCACGGTCAACGTCTCCGGCACGTTCGACGGCGGCATGAAGACCTACTGCTGCATTGGTGACGGTGGCCAGTCGGAGAGCCAGGACCCGATGTTCAAGATCGCCAACGGTGGCACGCTGCAGAACGTGATCCTGGGTTCGCCCGCCGGCGACGGTGTGCACTGCGAAGGCACCTGCACGCTCAGGAACGTGTGGTGGAACGACATCGGTGAGGACGCCGCCACGTTCAAGGGCACCGGCGGCGGCACCTCGTACGTGATCGGCGGCGGCGCCCGGTCGGGCTCCGACAAGACGTTCCAGCACAACGGCAACGGCACCGTGAGCATCAGCGGCTTCTACCTCAAGGGCACCGGCAAGCTGTACCGGGCGTGCGGGAACTGCTCCAGCTCGTACCAGCGGCACGTGCGGATCGACAACGTGATCGTCGACGACGTGGACATGGTCGCCGGCATCAACTCCAACTGGGGCGACACCGCGACGATCACGCGGGTCACGGTCTACAACGGCTCCAGCACCACGGTGTGCGGCAAGTACAAAGGCGTCAGCAAGGGTTCCGAGCCGACCTACCTCGGCGAGGGCTGGAACGACGCCAACTGCAAGGTGAACAAGAGCGACATCACCTACAAGTGACCTGACCGGCGAAGGGGCGCCCACCGGATCCAGGGGGCGCCCCTTCGCCATCGACGACCGGTCAGGCGTCGGTCTTCGTGAGTTCGACGTAGTCGAGTTCGGCGTAGCCGACGCCCTTCTGCAAGCGGATCCGGTTGGTTGCGGTCGGTGGCGAGCGGGTCGACCGTCCACACCGCCGAGTCGACGCGTACCCGTACGCTGCCGGCGAGCAGGATGTCCCTGTACCACTGCATGGAGCGCATACGAACCTCACCTTGGCGGAGGTGGGAAACCAGCCCATGCCGGACCGGCACCTGGGAGCGCTCCCAAGTTGTCCGCGATGGTCCTCCGGTACCCACACCACCGTCGACCGTTTCGAAACCCCTGCCAACGATCGGCACGAACGTCCCGGGCGGCGCCGCCGGGGTGGAGGTGGTGGGCACCGGCGGGTCAGCCGGTACCCACCTGTTCGTGCTGGGCGTCCAGTCCGCCCGCCGCGCCCCGCGCCCACGCCCGGGCGACGCGCTCGTCGCCCAGGTGCCGCCGGACCACGGCGAGGTCACGCGCCTGGCAGGCCCGCTCCACCGGGTCCATGAGCACGCGTGACACCGCGGAGATCGCGCCGAAGAGGCCGGCCGCGCGTTCCAGGTCGTGTTCCACGATCGCCACGCCCGCCAGGCCGGCGAGCGAGCGCACGACGCCGTCACGGTCGGCCTCCGCACGGTTGAGGGCCAGGCAGCGGCCGAAGCACTCCCTGGCGCGTTGCAGGTCGCCGGCGGCGAGGGCGGCCCGGCCGAGGTGGGCGACCGCGGTCGCCACGCCCCACGTGCTGCCGAGCTCGCCGAAGAGCTCCAGCGCCCGCGCGAAGCGCTCCTCGGCCGCCGCGTGGTCGCCCTGGACCAGGCCGGCGAGGCCGAGGTGGTCGAGGGTGATGACGGCGCCCCACGCGTGGCCGAGGCGGCCGAAGATGGTGTGCGCCGCCTCGAACAGCGCCTCCGCGCCGGCCGGGTCGTCGAGCGCGAGCCGGCCCTCGCCCAGATGGTCCAGCGACCAGGCGATGCCCTCGTCGTCGCCGAGCCCGCGGTACAGCTCCAGGCTCTCCTCGAACAGGGTGAGCGCCTGCCGGCCGGAGCCGGACGCCTGCAGCATCACGCCGACGCCGTGCAGCGCCTCCGCGATCCCGCGCGGGTCGCCGAGCCGCCGGCACAGGTTGAGGCTCTCGCCGAAGCAGGCGCGGGCCAGGAGGTGGTCGCCGCGGTCGACGGCGATCCAGCCGGCGCCGTAGAGCACGCGCGCGCGGACCGCCGGGTCGTGCTCGCCGGTCAGGTGCAGCGCCAGGGTCGTCCACCGGCCCGCCTCGGTGTGGTGGGAGCGGATGTGCCAGAACTTCCACAGCGCCGCCACGAGCCGCAGCCCGCCCTCGGCGTCGTCGCTCTGCACGTGCCACTCCAGGGCGGCGCGCAGGTTGTTGTGCTCGGCGTCCAGACGGCTCAGCCACTGTTCCTGCGCGGCGCCGCCGAGCTGCCCGTAGGCGATCTCGGCCAGGTCGAGGAAGTAGCGGGCGTGCGCGGCGCGGATCCGGTCCTCCTCGCCGGACGCGGCGAGCCGCTCCAGGGCGTACTCGCGGATCATGTCGAAGAAGACGGCGTAGCGTTCGCCGTCGCCGCGGACCTCCTGCCGGACGAGGTTCTTGTCGGCGAGGCCGGTCAGCCCGTGCAGGATCGCCCCGGGCCGCTCGCCGTCGAGGCCGGCGACCTGTTCGGCGCTGGCGACGGTGCAGCCGCCGGTGAAGACCGCCAGCCGCGCGAAGAGCCGCTGCTCCGCCGGGCCGAGCAGGTCGTAGCTCCAGTCGATCGTCCGCCGCAGCGTCTGCTGCCGCTCCGGCAGGTCCCGCGGCCCGTCGGTGAGCAGGGCGAGGCGGTCGGAGAGGCGGGACAGGATCGCCGGCGGGCTCAGCAGCGTGATCCGCGCCGCGACCAGCTCGATCGCGAGGGGCAGTCCGTCGACGCCGGCGCAGATCGCGGCGACGTCGGCGGCGTTGGCGTCGGTGAGGGCGAAGTGCGGGTCGACGGCGTGGGCGCGTTCGACGAACAGCTCGACGGCGGCGGCGCGGGCGGCCGTCTCCGCGGTCAGCGCCGGCCCGTCGTCCGCCAGCCGCAGCGGCGGCACGGGAAACAGACGCTCGCCCCGCAGGTGCAGCGGCGCCCGGCTGGTCGCCAGGACCCGCAGCTGCGGGCCGGCCGACAGCATCTCCGCGACCAGCCGCGCCGCGCCCGGCAGGTGCTCGCAGTCGTCGAGCAGGAGCAGCAGCCGCCGGGTCCGCAGGTGGTCCAGCAGCGCCGTGCCCAGCGGCGTGCCGGGCACCTCACGAACGCCGAGGGCGGTGGCGATGCTCGGCACCAGCAGCGCCTCGTCGCCGAGCGGGGCGAGCGCCACGAAGTGCACGCCGTCGGGGAACAGCGGCCGTACCTCCGCCGCGACCTCGACGCTGAGCCGGCTTTTGCCGATCCCGGGCGGGCCGACGAGCGTCAGCATCCGGCTGTCCTGCCGCAGCAGCTCGGTGCGCACCGCGGCCTGCTCGTGGCCGCGGCCGATGAGACGGGTCGGCGGCGTCGGCAGGTTGGTGGGGGTGTCGCGGTCGTCGACCCAGTCGGCCTGGCGGCGGGCCAGCCCGATGAACGCGCCCTGCCGCTCGGGCGCGATGTGCAGGCACTTCGCGAGCCGCTCGGCCAGTTCGCGCGACGGCCGGCGCTCGTCGGTCTCCACCTTGCGAATGGTGATGACCGAGTAGCCGACCTGGCTGGCGAGGTCCTGCTGGGTCAGGTCGAGCGCGCGCCGCCGGGTCTTCACGAGCTGCCCGAACGTCGCGTCGACGGTCACCGTCCGCCCCCAGATGTCATCGTTTCGTCGCCGCGCGGCCGGCCCGCGCGGTGGCGCGGTCAGGCAGCACGACGAAACATGCTCGGCACACAGTGGCTGTACAGTATGCGCAGCGTCATGAGTGGCGGCCACTCAGATTCGCGGTGGCGCACCACTCAGTTCGTTGCGGCCGTGCAGGCCGAGCTTGAGGTAGACGCGGGCCAGGTGGTTCTCGACCGTGCGGAACGACAGCGTCAGCCGCTCCGCGATGTCCCGGTTGCTGAACCCGGCGGCGGCGAGCGAGGCGATCTCCCGCTCCCGCGGGGTGAGCCGGTGCTCGGCGTCGACCGCGGCCAGCAGCGGGGTGCGCAGCCCCGGGCAGCGGGCCGTGTAGGCGGCGACGGCGGCGGCGAGCCGGTTGACGTCCCGGACGGAGCCCTTCACCGCCCAGGCGGCCGCCGCCGCGTCCGCCGCGTACACGGTGAACCCGAGCTCGTCGAAGCGCCGGGCCGCCGCCTCCAGCCCGGGGCCGTCGCCGCCGGCCATCGCCCGCACGAACGCCGCGACGGCCTCGCCGAGCGGCCATCCGGACGGAACGTCGCCGAGGATCGCCGCGGCCTGCCGGGCGCCGCCGAGCCTGGCCAGGTCGTTGCAGAGCACGACGCCGGGCAGCAGCGCGCCCCGGTCCCACCAGTGCCTGGCCCGCGCCGCGAGCCGGTGCCGGGCCCGTTCCGGGTCGCCGGTCAGCGTCTCGTGCCAGGCGAGCGCCCGGTCGATCTCGTAGTGGTACAGCTGCACCTGCCGCTGCTCGGGCCGGGTCGCGGCCAGCTCCGCCGCGATCGTCGCCGCCCGGGCCGGGTCGCCCTCGTGGACGGCGACGAGCAGCCCGATGGCGAGCACCCAGCCGAGCCCGATCGGCGAGCTGACCTGCCGGAAGTAGGCGGCGGCCTCGATCGCGTGGCCGCGGGCGGCCTCGAGGTCACCGGCCGGCAGCTCGAGGCTCGCCAGGCCCGCCGTGATCCAGGCGAGGCCGTGCGCGTCGCCCTTGCCCGCGGCGGTCCGCAGGACCGTCTCGCCGAAGCGGCGGGCGTCGGCGACGTGGCCCGCGTCGGTCGTCACCCGCACGCACAGCCCGGCGAGACCGGGCAGGACGCCGATGTCCTGGTGCGGGCGCTCGGCGCTGGTCGCGAGCCGGTGCGCGCGGCGGGCCAGGCGGATCGCCTCCGGGAACCGGCCGGCCAGCATGTACGCCAGACCCCCGGCCGCCGACGCCTGGAGGGAGAGGGCACCGTCGGCGCCGAGGACCGGCTCCAGCAGGGCCAGTGCGTCGTCCGGGGCGCCCGACGCGGCGAGCAGCATGCTGCGCTGCGTGGTGAGCGCCGCCCGCCACTGCGGGTCGGTGACCACCGTCCCGGCCCGCTCCAGGGTGGCGAGGGCCTCGTCGAGCCGGCCGGCGCCCCACCCGAGGTAGAACGCCCGGGCGAGCGCGGCACCGGCCCGGTCCTCGTCGGTGCCGGCGGTCGCGGCGATCCGGTCGAGGACCGCGTAGCCGTCGCCGGACCGTCCCGCGTCGAACTGCGCCGCCGCGAGCAGCAGCCCCGCCTCCGCCGCGCCGGTCGCCCGCCACGCGTGCCTGGCCAGGCGCTCCCGGACGGCGACCCGGGCCCGCAGCAGGGTGGCGAGGCGGGCCGCCTCGGTCATCCACGCCGCGTTGACCGGCCCGCCGCCGGTGAGCCGCCACACCGCCCAGCGCAGCAGGTCCTCGCGGCGCCGCGCGCCGGTGCGCTCCCACAGGTCGGCGAGGGTGCGGCTGTGCCGCAGACGGACGGACACCGGCAGGGTCGTGCGCAGGATCTCCCCGTAGAGCGGGTGCGCGAGCGCGGCATGCGTGCGCCGGCCGTCCTGCCGGACGGTGATCAGCCCGCGCCGTTCGAGCCCTTCGACGGCGTCGTGGTCGCTCAGCCCGTACACCTGCGAAAGACCGAGCTGTCCGGCGATCGCCAGCAGCTCCAGGGCCAGCCGCTCCCGCCGGCTCGTGCTGCGCAGCCGGGCGTTGAGCAGGTCCGTCAGCCGGGGCGACGCGGCCGGCAGCTGCCGCAGGTGCCACAGGCCGTCGACGACGGCGAGCGCGCCCGACTCGACCGCGTCGGTCAGCAGCTCGTGCACATACAGCGGGTTGCCCGCCGACAGCCGCTGCACGTGCGCGACGGTGATGCTGGAGACCGGCCCGTCGAGGACGGCGGCGACCAGCTCGGCGACGCCCGCCGCGGTCAGCGGGCCGAGGTCGACGCGCTCCAGCCGCCCGGTGCGCATGAGCGCGGTGACGAACGCGGGCAGCTCGACGCCGGCGCGGACGGTGGCGACGACGTCGAGGAGACCGTTGGCGACGATCTGGTGCACCGTGGCCGCCGACATCGGGTCGAGCAGGTCGACGTCGTCGACGAACAGCAGCCCCCGCCCGTGCCCGGGGACCAGCGCCCGCAGCACGGCCGCGACGTCCTTCGGCGGCTGCGCCGGCAGCAGCGGGCCGAGCGCGCCGAGCGGCAGCTCCCGCGCCGCCTCCGACGCGTGCACCCGCATGGCGTGGTGCCCCTGCCGGCCGGCGGCGGTGACGACCTCGTCGGCGAGCCGGCTCTTGCCGATGCCCGCCGGGCCGATGAGCAGCGCCCCGCCGGGCTCCGCGCCGGTGATCGTGCGTTCGACGACGGCCCGCTCCGGGTCGCGGGCCACGAACGGCCGGCGCATCGTCCTACCTCCCGCTTGTCACTTCCCTGTGAGGCAAGCTCCCCCGTGAGCGAAGTGTGCCACCCGGCTTCAAGCCCGGCCGCCACCAGTTCGCGGTGCCGAGCAGCGACATGGTGGCGGGCAGCAGCAGCCCGCGGACCACGGTGACGTCCAGCAGCACGGCGACGGTCATGCCGACGCCGATCTCCTTCACCGCGATCAGGTCGCCGAGCGCGAAGCCGAGGAAGACGATGCCGATCGCCAGGGCGGCCGTGGTGACGACGGGCCCGGTCGCGGTGATCCCGGCGAGCACCGCACGGTCGTTCGCGGCCCGGTCGTCGCCGGCACGGGCGTCCCATTCCTCCTTGATGCGGGCGAGGAGGAACACCTCGTAGTCCATCGACAGGCCGAAGATGAACACGAACAGCAGCAGCGGCGTGGTGATGTCCAGCGCGCCCCACGGCTCGAACCCGAGCAGCGCCGACCCCCAGCCCCACTGGAAGACGGCGACGAGCACGCCGAGGGTGGCGACGAGCGTAAGGACGTTCATGCACAGCGCCTTCACCGGCACCACGACCGAGCGGGTGAGCGCGAACAGCAGGATCGCGGTGGCGACGACGATGACCGCGATCGCGATCGGCAGCCTGGACCGGGTCGACTCCCGCGCGTCGATGAGCTCGGCGGCGGGGCCGGCCACGAGCACCGGCACCTTCGTGTCGATGGCGCGCACCTGGCCGACGAGGCGCTCGCCGGACCCGGCCGGGTGCAGGTCGACCACGGTGACGCCGGCGGGCAGGCCGGTGCGCAGGTCGAGCTCGGCCTCGCCGGTCAGGGCGCGGATCCGCTCCAGCACCGGCACCACCGGCGCGTCGCCGGCGCCGCCCTCGATGAGGACCGTGACGGGCTGGGTCGTCCACTTGGCGAAGTCGCGCTCGACCGCCTCGTATGCGAGCCGCTCCTCGCTCTTCGTGGGCAGCGACCGGGCGTCGGAGTTGGCGAGGGTGAGGTGCAGCAGGGGCAGGCTCAGCAGGACCAGCCCGGCGGTCACGCCGAGTGCCACGGCCGCGGGGCGTCGCTGCGCGGATGCGGCGAGCCGCGCCAGGACTCCGGGTCGCTGTTTCCGCGTCGGTACCGCCAATGCCGGGATCCTCTGGTGCGCGACCGCGATCAGGGCCGGGACCAGCGTGAGGCCGGCGGCGGTGGCGAGACAGACGACGAGCGCGCCACCGAGCGCCATCGCGGCGAGCAGCGGCTCCGCGAACGCGAACAGCCCGGCCAGCGCGGCGCCCACGGCGAGCCCGGAGACGAGCACGGCCCGCCCGGCGGTCGCGACGGTGGTGGCGAGGAGGTCCGGCAGCGCCGCCTTGCGGTGCGCGGCGCGCTCCTCCCGGAACCTGGTGAGGACCAGCAGGCTGTAGTCGACGGCGAGGCCGAGCCCGAGGAGGGTGACGACGTTGACCGCGTACTCGCTGACCGGCACCGCGCCGGCGAGCCCGGCCAGCGCGAGCAGCGTCGCGGCGACCGTGCCGAGCGCGGCGACCAGCGGCAGGCCGCCAGCCACGATCCCGCGGAGGATGACGGCGAGGACCCCGCACAGCACGACGAGCGCGACCCCTTCGCCGATCGCGGCGTCCTTGACGGCCTGCTCGCCGAATGTCCGCTCGGCGAGCAGCTCCCCGCCGACGAGCACCCGCGGCGCGTCGATGCGGCGCAGCGCGGCCTTGACCTTGTCCGCGACGGCGAGCGCCTCCTCGTCGCTGAGGCCGGGTTTCAGCTCGACGGTGACGAGGGAGCTCTGGTTGTCGCTGGAGACCTGGCCGGACCCGGCGGTGTAGGCGTCGGTGACCTTCGCGACCCCGGGGATGGCCCGGATGTCGAACATGACCCGGCTGGCGTTGCCGACGAGCCCGGTCGCGTTGAAGTCGCGCCCCGAGATGACCGCGACGACGCGTTCGCCCTCCGGCGCGAGCCGGTCGACGCGTTCCCGCGCGACCGACGACTCGACGTCGGGGCGCAGCCCGTCCACCGACTGGGTCCGGTCGTAGACCGTGCCCCCGAACACCGCACCGGCCAGGGCGATCACGGCCCAGACGGCGAGGACGAGCATCCGGTGGTCGGCGGTCCACCGGCCGAGCAGTGCGAGCACCGCAGCCTCCTTGCGCTGCCGACATCCAACATCGACATCGACCGAACCGCAATAGGCGGATCACACGCGGTGCGCGCCGGCCAGGGTCTCGGCCCGCTCCGGCGGCATCGGCTCCTCGACGACCGCGTGCCGCCCCTGCGACGCGTGGATCAGGTGTCCGGGCGTCACCACGATGCCGACGTGGTGGGCAAGGCGGCCGGGGTGGGCGAAGAAGTACAGGTCGCCGGGGCGCTCCTCGCCGGCCGGCACCGCGACCGTGGCGGCCTGCTGCTGGTGGGCGTCGCGGGGGAGGCTGACGCCGAGGCGCCGCCAGACGAGGTGGACGAGGCCGGAGCAGTCGATGCCGTGCGCGGACAGGCCGCCCCACACGTAGGTAACGCCCAGCAGGCGCCGGGCCTCGGCCAGGACCTCCTCGCCGGTCGGGGCCTCTGCCGCCGGAGCGGGGGCCCGGTCGTCCGTGGCGGGTGCGGTGGTCAGGTGGGCGGTGCGGATCCAGCCGGGGTAGTCGTGCTGGCCGGGGAGCGTCACCCTGGACCAGCCGTCGGGGCGGCGCTCCTCGACGACGACCCGGTCGCCGAGGAGGGCCTGGGTCACGACGTCGCTGCTGGTCTGCTCGTCGGGGGTCATCGCCGCGACCCAGCCGGCGAGGTCGGGCTCGTCGCGTAGGGCAAGCGCGTCGCAGGGGCGGGTCTTCGACGGCTCGGCCCACAGGGTGGCGACCGGCACGCGTACCACGTTCAACGCTGCTCCAAGGACAGGCCGAGGCCGGGGGCCTCGGGGAGGTGGACGCGGTCCCGCTCGTAGACGGGGCCGCCCTGGACGGGGGAGGACGACAGCCACCAGGCGGCGTCGAGGTCGGAGACGGCGGTGGTGCCGTAAGCGGCGACCAGCGAGGCGGCCGCGCCGACGCCGACCTGGGTCTCCATCATCGAGCCGACCAGGGTGCCCATGTCGTGGGCGATGGCGAGGTCGAGCAGGGTGCGGGCGGGGCCGATGCCGCCGCACTTCGCGAGCTTCACGTTGACGAGGTCGGCGGCGCGGCGGCGGATCACCTCGACGAGGTCGCGGACGCCGAACACGGCCTCGTCGGCGAGGATCGGCACGCCGACGCGGTCGCTGACCCAGGCGAGCCCGTCGAGGTCGTGCCGGGAGACGGGCTGCTCGATGAGCTCGACGTCGAGGCCGGCGTCTTCGATGCCGCGGATGACGGTGACGGCCTCGCGCGGGGTCCAGCCCTGGTTGGCGTCCAGGCGCAGCACCACGTCCGGACCGACGGCGGCGCGCAGCTCCCGGACGCGCGCGAGGTCCCCGCCGACGCCGACCTTGACCTTCAGCACCCGGAACCCTTCGGCGACCCGGGCGTGGGCGGCGTCCACCAACGAACCGGCGGAGAGGGTGACGTCGGTCGGCACCGACGTGGCGGTGCCCCCGAGGAACCGGACGAGCGGCAGGCCGAGGCGGCGCGCGGCGAGGTCGTGCAGGGCGACGTCGACGGCCGCCTTGGCGCCCTCGTTGCGCTGGGCCGCCCGCTGTACGAGCCGCGTATTGCCGGTCAGGTCGTCGGCGTCGCGGCCGGTGATCAGCGGGCCCAGCAGCTGCTGGACGCACGCCTCGGCCCCGGCGACGGACCCGCCGGTCACCTGCCACACCTGCGGCGCCTCGCCGTAGCCGCTGCGCCCGTCGCCGTCGACGACCTCGACGATCAGCGACTCGGCGGCGGTGGCGCGGCGCAGCGCCGTGACGAACGGCGTGTGGAACGGCGCCGACACCCGGTGCGTGCGCACCTCCTTGATCGTCACCGGCGCTCCTCCCACGCTTCCTTCGAGATCCGGGCGATGACGGCGGCGGCGTCGGGCACGCCGGTCGTGCAGACGGCGAGCACGTAGGGCGGCGCGTCGGGCGGCAGCACCACGCCCGCGCTGTGCCGCACCCCGTCGACCCAGCCGCTCTTGTACGCGACCCGGACCCCCGCGGGCACCCCGAGCGCGAGATCCTCCCGGAGCTCCTGCGCGGCGAGGACGTCGAGCATCTCGGCGCACGCCGCGGGTGAGGCGACGGTCCCGGCGAGGAGCCCGCCGAACAGCAGGGCGAGGTCGGCCGCCGTGACCGTGTTGGTGATCCCGGCCGCCTCGGCGGCGGAGTCCTCGATGCCGCGGCCGGTGACGCTGCCGGTCGCGCCCGCCACCCGCCACGCCTCGGCGACGGCGGGCAGCCCGACGAGGGCGAGCAGCAGGTTGGTCGCGAGGTTGCTGGACCGCACGATCATGCGGCGGGCCAGCCAGCGGGCCGGTGCCGCGCTGCCGAGGCGGTCCCAGACGTCGTGCTCGTTGTCGTAGCCGGGGTCGCAGGAGAACCGGGTGCCGGTCGCCGACGTGAAGGCGTTGACGACCGGCACCGGGGCTTCGAGGTCGAGGGTGCCGGCGTCCGCCGCCCGGTGGAGGGCGACGAGCACCGGCACCTTCATCATGCTGGCCGCGTAGTGCGGCTCGTCCGCCAGGCACAGCCCGCCCGGCGACACGACCGAAACCGTCACTGCTTCACGTAGGCGTTGGTGACCGCGACGCTGCCCCAGATCGAGTCGATGAACAGGCCGCCGACCTTGGAGCCGTGGATGGTGAACATGACGTCGACGTACAGCGGAACGACCGGCGCGTGCTCCAGCATGATCTTCTCGTCGAGCTTGCCCCACTCGGCGCCCTGCTCGCCGACGGGCATCGCCAGGATGCGGTCGAACTCGGCGTTGAGCGCGGGCGCGTTGAGGTAGGACGCGCCGTTGTTGCTGCCGCCGTCCTTGATGGCGCGGCCGTCGTAGAGCACCGGCAGGATCGACGCGCCGCTGGGCCAGTCAGCGCCCCACGAGCCGATGTACAGGTCCCACGGGTTGTCCTTCTTCTTGGTCTCGTCGAGGAACGTGTCGGCGGCGATCGGCTTCAGCGTGATCTTGAAGCCGGCCTTCTCCAGGTTGCTCTTCAGGGTGGTGCTGAGCTCCTGGTTGCGGGAGTCGTCGGGGAAGCCCAGGACCAGCTCGACGCTCTTGCCGCCGAGCAGCTCCTTCGCCTTCTCCGGGTTGCCGCTCTTGCCGGCCGGGTAGGCCTCGTAGTTCTTCCAGCCGATCGTCGCCGGCGGCATGAGCGTGGTGACGGCCCGCGCGACCGTGTCGCCGCCGAGGGTCTTGACGATGCCGTCGCGGTCGATGACGGTGTTGAGCGCCTGGCGGACCTTCAGGTCGGTGACCCGGTTGTTGTTGATGGTCAGCGTGTACTCGCTGGGCGTCGGCTCCTGCAGGGTGCGGGCCTTCAGCGTGGGGTCGCCGACCACCTTGGACACCAGCGAGGCGTCGACACCGTTGAACGACACGGCGGCCGCGTCGGCGCCGCTGTCGGCGATGATGCGGTTGGTCTGGGTGACGATGTTGGCGCCGAACTCGTAGACGTAGCTGTCCGGGTACTGGTGGCGCATCGCGTCGGTCGCCGGGTCCCAGAACGTGTTGCGCTCGAACGTGAGCCGCGTGCCGGCCTCGTTCTTCGTCAGCTTGTAGGGGCCGGAGGAGAACGGCTGCTTGTCGTAGTCGGTGCCGGTGTCCTTGGCCGGCGGCACGGGCGCGGTCGCCGGCAGCGACGCCGCGAACGGCAGGTCGCAGTGCGGCTTGGCGAAGGTGAGCCGCAGCGTCTTGGGGTCCGGGGTGGTGAGGCCGGGCGGCAGCGCCGTCTTGTCCGCGGCGAAGTTGAACTTCGTGTCGAACTGGGGCGAGTCGGCGAGCCACTCCTGGATGTAGGTGGGGCCGCCGGTCAGCGCGAGGTCGAAGGAGCGGGCGATGCCGTAGGCGATCTCCTTGGACGTGATGGCGCTGCCGTCCTCGAACTTCACCCCGTCCTTGATCTTGAACTCCCAGGTCTTGCAGTTCTTGTCGACGTCGGTGCCGGGCGTCTCGGCCAGGTCGCCGACGAGGACGACCTTGCCCTTGCCGTCGTCCTTGTACGTGGTGAGCCGCCGCGCGTAGAGCTGCGACGCGGTGAGGCCGACGAAGGAGTACACGCGCTGCGGGTCGAGGTGGGAGACCTTGCTCTGCCGCAGGACGGTGACGGTGCCACCCTTGCCGGCGCCGGGGATCTCCGCCGCCGGGCCCTTGGAGTCCTTCGGGTCGGTGGCGATCGAGCCGCTCGCCTGCCGGTCGGTGTCGGGCTGGGCGTCGTCGTCGGTCCGCTTGTTGTTGCTGCACGCGCCGAGCCCGGCGATGAGCGTGAGCAGTACCAACGCTGTCAAAGGTTTGCGTGGCATGGTGGCCTCCCTGGTCGTTTCACCGCAACCGGACCCGTGGGTCGATGAAGGTGTAGAGCACGTCGACGACGACGTTGGCGACGACGATGAACGCCGCCGCGAGCAGGACGGTGCCCATGATCGTCGGCAGGTCGCCGTCCTTGACCGCGTCGATCGCGGTGCGTCCGAGCCCGCGGAGCCCGAACGTGGTCTCGGTGATCACCGTGCCGCCGAGCGCGGCGCCAATCTCGACCCCGGCGGTGGTGACCAGCGGCGTGATCGCGGCCCGCAGCGCGTGGCGGCGGATGACGGTGCGGGACGGCAGGCCCTTGGCGTGCGCGGTGCGGACGTAGTCCTCCGACAGCGTCTCCAGCATCTGCGCGCGCGACAGCCGGGCGTAGACGGCGGAGAACAGGAACGCCAGGGCGCACCACGGCAGGATCAGCGCCGTCGCCCAGTCCCACGGGTTGTCGAGGATCGGCGTGTACCGCGGATACGGAAGGATCTTCAGCGTGTAGACGAAGACGAGCAGCAGGACCCCGCCGACGAAGTACAGCTGCAGCGAGGCGCCGGTCAGCGACACGCCGATGGCGAGCCGGTCGAACACGGTGCCGAGGCGCAGCGCCGAGAGCATGCCCAGGCCGATGCCGACGGCGAGCCACAGCACCGACGCGGGGACCACGATGCTGAGCGTCACCGGGATGACCCGCACGATCGTCTCGGTCACCGGCTCGCTGTTGACGTACGAGTACCCGAGGCAGGGCGCGTCGCAGTAGCCGCCCTGCGCGGCGCCCAGGTCCCGTCCGGCGAAGATCCCCTTCACGTAGTGCAGGTACTGCACGTACTTGGGGTCGTTGAGCCCGAGCTCGTCGCGGACGCGCTCGAGGCGGGCCGCGTCGCAGTTCTTCGGGCACATCGCGGTCGCTGGGTCGCGGGGGAGCGCGAAGAACATCAGGAACGTCAGCACGCTCACCGCGAACAGCGTGAGCACCGCGAGCAGGATCCGCCGGATCAGGAAGTTGAGCATCGCGGGCCTACCGGGTCGATCTCGGGTCGAGCGCGTCGCGGACGGCGTCGCCGAACAGGTTGAAGGCGAGGACCAGCACGAAGATCGTCACGCCGGGGAAGAATACGTACGCCGGGTCGGTCTGCAGGTAGTTGAGGCTGCGGAAGATGGTGCGCCCGAAGTCGGGCGTCGGCTCCAGCATGCCGATGCCGAGGAAGGACAGGGCCGCCTCGCTGGTGATGTACGCCGGGATCGACAGTGAGAACACGACGATGATCGGCGCCCACAGGTTCGGCAGCAGCTCCTTGAACAGGATCCGCGGGGTCCTGGCGCCGGTGGCCCGGGCGGCCTCGACGAACTCGCGCTCCCGCAGCGACAGCACCTGGCCGCGCACGAGGCGGGCGGTGCTGGTCCAGCCGAACGCGGCGAACAACCCGATCAGCACGACGACCCGGAACCAGCCCGGCACCGCCTCGCGCGGGCCGTAGAAGGCGAGCTCCAGGGGCCGGATCAGGGCGAGGGTGAAGATGAGGAACGGCAGCGCGAGGGCGACGTCGGTGATCCAGTTGATGATCGCGTCGACCCAGCCGCCGAGGTAACCGGAGATGATCCCGGTGAGCACGCCGAGCGTGGTGGTGACCAGCGCCGCGGCGAACGCGATGCCCAGCGAGGTGCGCATCCCGTAGACCATCTGGATGAACAGGTCCCGGCCGAGGCCGGGCTCGAGGCCGAACCAATGGGTGCCCGTGACACCGCCGGCCACCCCGTACGGCATGCCGAAGCGGTCCAGGTCGTCCTTGAACGAGTCCAGCGGGCCGATCCCGTACACCTTCTCGATCAGCGGCGCGGCGAGGCCCACGACGACGAGCAGTGCCGACACCACGCCGCTGGCCAGGGCGGTGCGGTCGCGGCGCAGGCGCAGCCAGACCGCCTGCGTGAGCGACCGCGCGGCGATCCCGCCGGCCGGCTCGCGGTCCACGGCCGGCGGGTCCACCCGCTCCGATTCCAGTGGTACGACGCTCATGACGCCACCCACCTCCCCGGCATCGACGACATCGACTGTAGGTAACCGTCGACGTGCGACGTACCAGTGAAGGTAATCTACAAACCTTCCGCAGTCACTGGTCCGCTGTAACGGATCTGCATACCTTGCTGCCCGTTCCTGTTCATACTGTTCCGGGCAAATCGGGTGAGATCCCCTCGCGATCCCGTAGGTTCCCTACGCCTTGAGGCAACTCGCCGTTAGGGATTGACGTCAAAGATTGCTATGCGTCACGCTGTGCCCAGCCATCCGCAGTCAGGAGGTTCGATGCGCCTTCGCCGCAGGTCCTTCATGCTCGGCGCCGCGGTCGCCCTGGTGTCCACCGCCACCGTGGTGCCCGCCGCCCCCGCCACCGCCGCGCCGGCCACTCGCCAGGCCGCATACGCCGACGCCTCCGCCACCTGGGGCGTCCCGGTCGGCGTCCTGCTCGCCGTGTCCTATCTGGAGTCCCGGTGGGACACCAACCGCGGCGCGCCCAGCACCAGCGCCGGGTACGGCCCGATGCACCTCACCGACGCCGCGGCGCTCGCCGCTACCGCCCAGCCGCACCACGACACCGGTGACGCGCGCGGCGACGACTCCCGCGCCCCGAAGACCGTCCCGGCCGTCACATCCGGCGCGGGCGGCCCGGCGCTGCAGACCCTCGACCGGGCCGCCGAGCTCACCGGCGCGTCGGAGACGGCGCTGCGCACCGACCCGGCCGCGAACATCAACGGCGGGGCCGCGCTGCTCGCCCAGTACCAGCGCGACGCCGGCGCACCCGGAGGCGCCGCCAGCGACCCGGCCGCCTGGTACGGGGCCGTCGCGAAGTACAGCGGCGCCGACACCACCGACGCCGCGGCCGCGTTCGCCGACGAGGTGTACGCGACGCTGCGGGACGGCGCCAGCCGCACCACCGACGACGGCCAGCTCGTCACGCTCGCCGCGCAGCCCAGGATCAGCCCCGTCACGGCGTGGCTGGACCGGCTCGGCCTGCGCCGGCCGCCGGCCCGCCCGGACGGCCTCGAGTGCCCGGTGGACATCTCGTGCGAGTGGATCCCCGCACCGTACGAACAGTTCGGCGACGGTGACTACGGTAACCACGACCTCAGCGACCGCCCGGCCCGGCAGCGGATCGAGTACATCGTCATCCACGACACCGAGGCCAGCTACGACACCACGCTCGACCTCGTGCAGGACCCGACGTACGTCAGCTGGCACTACACGCTGCGCTCCGTCGACGGGCACGTCGCCCAGCACGTGAAGACCAAGGACGTCGCGTGGCACGCCGGCAACTGGTACGTCAACGCCAAGTCCGTCGGGCTGGAGCACGAGGGCTACGCCGCGCAGCAGGGCGCCTGGTACACGGAGGCGATGTACCGCTCGTCGGCGAAGCTCGTGCGCTACCTCGCGGCGCGCCTGGCCATCCCGCTCGACCGGCAGCACATCATCGGCCACGACAACGTGCCGGGGACCGTGCCGTCGACGGTGAGGGGCATGCACTGGGACCCGGGCCCGTACTGGGACTGGAGCCACTACTTCGACCTGCTGCACGCGCCGTTCGTGCAGTTCGGCACGCCGCGCACCGGCCTGGTCACGATCGACCCGGACTACGGGCAGAACCAGCTGCCGTTCACCGGGTGCACGGGCACGCCGGACACCCCCTGCCCGCCGCACGGATCCTCGTCGGTGCTGCTGCGCACCGCGCCCGCCGCGGACGCGCCGCTGCTCAGCGACATCGGCCTGCGCCCCGGCGGCGAACCGGCCACCATGCAGGTCTCCGACCACGGCGCCCGCGCCGCCGCCGGGCAGACCTACGCCGTCGCCGACCGGCAGGGCGACTGGACCGCGATCTGGTACCTCGGCCAGAAGGGCTGGTTCCTCAACCCGCCGGCGCGCCCCGCGGCGAAGTGGTCGACCGGCCTCGTCGTCACCCCCAAGGCCGGCAAGGCGACGATCCCCGTGTACGGGCGCGCCTACCCGGAGGCGACCGCCTACCCGGCCGGCGTGCCGGTCCAGGCGATCACGCCGCTGCAGTACGCGTTCACGGCCGGCCAGCGCTACACCCTCGGCGGCATCGTGCCCGGCGAGTACTACCGCGCCACGACCTTCGACGGCTCCTCGCCCGGCGACTGGACCGTCATCCGCGGCCAGAACCGCTACGCGCAGGTCCAGTTCGGACACCGAGTCATGTTCGTCAACCTGGACGACGTGCAGATCCTGCCGTCCTTCCTTCCTCAGGGGTCCTCATGAGACGCACCGTCGCCATCGTCGTGCTCGCTCTTGCTGCAGTGCTACCGGCGGCGGCCCCCGCGGTGGCCCACCCCGTGAGCCATGACGAGCAGATCACGTTCCATGCCTGGCAGAGCTTCCCGCAGTGGCTCTTCGGCAAGAGCGAGGGGACCAGGGCCGTCCCGGGCCGCAAGCCCTACCTCACCATGGGCCGCGCCGCCGGTACCGCCGACGGCTGGGACTACGCGACCTGGACCTCGCCGGTGCAGCGCGTCGGCTTCGGCGCCAGCGAGCTCGTCGCGTCCTGGAACGCCGACACCCCGGCCGGGACCTGGCTGCAGGTCGAGCTGGAGGGCACCTACACCGACGGCCGGGCGACCCCGCGGTACGTCATGGGCAAGTGGGCCAGCGGTGACCAGGACATCCACCGCGCCACCGTCGACGGCCAGAGCGACGGCGTCTCGTCGATCTGGACCGACACCTTCTCCATCGACGACGCCTCGGCCGGCGTGCTGCTGCAGTCCTACCGGCTGCGGCTCACCCTGTTCCGCAAGGCGGGCACGACCGCGGCGCCGCGCGTCTACCTCGCCGGGGCCATGGCCTCCAACGTGCCGGACCGCTTCACCGTGCCGGCCAGCGCCGGGCACATCGCCTGGGGCCGGGAGCTGGCGGTCCCGCGCTACTCGCAGAACATCCACGAGGGCCACTACCCCGAGTACGACAACGGCGGCGAGGCCTGGTGCTCGCCGACGTCCACGGAGATGGTCGTCGAGTACTGGGGCAAGCACCCCCGCCCGGAGGACCTCGCCTGGGTCGACCCCACCGACCCGGACCCGCAGGTCGACAACGCGGCCCGCAGCACCTACGACTACACCTACGAGGGCGCCGGCAACTGGCCGTTCAACACCGCCTACGCGGCGACCTACGGCCTGACCGGCATCGTGACCCGGCTGCACTCCCTCGACGAGGCGGAGCGCTTCATCGCGGCCGGCATCCCGGTCGTCACCTCGCAGTCGTTCCTCGCCACCGAGCTGACCGGCGCGAACTACTCCACGTCCGGGCACCTGTTCGTCATCGTCGGCTTCACCGCCACCGGTGACGTGATCGTCAACGACCCGGCGTCCTCGTCGAACGACGCGGTCCGCAACGTCTACAGCCGCACCGAGTTCGAGCAGGTGTGGCTGCGCACGAAGCGGTACCGCGCGAACGGCACCGTCGCCTCCGGCAGCGGCGGCATCGCCTACCTGATCGCCCCGTCCACCGCGCACTGGCCGCGGGTGCCGGGCTCCTCCAACTGGCTCTCGTGAAGGTGACCGTGATGTTCGCCCGTTTCTCCGCCTTACTCTGCCTGGCCGCCGCGTTCGTGGCGACCGCACCCGCGTCCGCCGCGGTGGCCGCCGAACCCTCCGTCGAACCCACGGTGTGCGCGACGAACCCCGCCACGCCGAAGCACCAGATGCGGGCCATGTGGATCGCCAGCGTCGTCAACATCGACTGGCCCTCCGCGCAAGGCAAGACCGAGGCCGAGCTGAAGGCCGAGTACGACGGCTGGCTCGACCTCGCCGAGTCGCTCAACTACAACACCGTCATCGTGCAGGTCCGCCCGCACGCCGACGCGTTCTGGCCGTCGCCGCTGGAGCCGTGGTCGCAGTACCTCACCGGCGTCGCCGGCCAGGACCCCGGCTGGGACCCGCTGGCGTACCTGGTGTCCGAGGCGCACGCGCGCAACCTGGAGTTCCACGCCTGGTTCAACCCGTACCGGGCGAGCATGCCCGCACCCGGCGGCGCCGGCACCGACGTGTCGAAGCTGCCGGCCAACAGCCCGCTGCGGGTCCACCCCGACTGGGCCGTGGCCTACCCGGTGAACAACGCCGCCGGCCGGCTCTACTTCAACCCCGGCATCCCCGAGGTGCGCGCCTTCGTCGAGGACGCCGTCATGGACGCGGTCACGAAGTACGACATCGACGGCGTGCACTTCGACGACTACTTCTACCCGTACCCCGCCGCCGGCCAGGACTTCGGCGACGACGCGACGTTCGCCCAGTACGGCGCCGGCTTCGCCACCAAGGCCGACTGGCGCCGCGACAACATCGACCAGCTCATCCGCGAGCTCGACGGCCGCATCCACGCCGCCAAGCCGTGGGTCCGCTTCGGCGTCAGCCCCTTCGGCATCTGGCGCAACAAGGTCGCCGACCCGCTCGGCTCCGACACCAACGGCACCCAGTCCTACGACGCCAACTCCGCCGACACCCGCAAGTGGGTGAAGGAAGGCTGGGTCGACTACATCGTGCCGCAGGTGTACTGGAACATCGGCTTCGCCGTCGCCGACTACGCGAAGCTGGTGCCGTGGTGGGCGGACGTCGTCGCCGGCACCGACGTGCAGCTCTACATCGGCCAGGCCGACTACAAGGTCGCCACCGCGGGCCAGCCCGCCGCCTGGTTCGACCCCAACGAACTGTCCAACCACCTCACGTTCAACCGCCAGTACCCGCAGGTCCTCGGCGACGTGCACTTCAGCGCCGTCCAGGTCCGGGCGAACCGGCTCGACTCCGAGACCATCCTCGCCGCCGAGCACCACACCCGCCCGGCGTTCCCGCCGGCCTGGGGGCCGGCCAAGCCGCTGCTCTTCCCGGTCATCACCGGCGCCCGGCGCACCTCGGCCGGCGCGGAGCTGCGGTGGCGCCCCACCGCGACCGGCGCCGGCCCGTTCGCCGAGGTCACGTCCTACGGGGTGTACCGCCTCGACGGCACGACCGCCGCCCGCGCCTGCGACCTGGCCGACGCCACGCACCTGATCGCCACGGTCCGCGGCACGACGTACACCGACACCACCGCCGAACCTGGCAAGCACTACACGTACGTGGTGACGGCGCTGGACCGGCGCTGGCACGAGAGCCCCGCCAGCCCGCCCCGCTGGATCTGACCGCACACCGTCAGGCCCGTACCTGGTCGCCGGACCGGGTGCGGGCCTGACGCACCAGCTCATTCTGAACTGATCTCTTAGGCAGTAAGCAGGTCCCTGACCTCGGCGTGCAACCTGTCCCGGTGCTGCCGGTCGGCGAGAGCATCGAGAGTCGCCGAGACGTCGAGTGCCACGGTTCGCAGCCGGGCAACGCGGATGCCTTCGGTGTTGCGGGCGACGAGGCGGTGCGGGCTGCCCGGCGTACCAGGATGGATGATGACGGCGGTAGGAGGCTGCTGGGTCGCGCCGGTCGCGCCGAGTGCCTGAGCGTACAGGAGTGTCTGGTAGACATCGGCACGGTCCAGGGAGCGTTCGCCGATCAGTTTGTACTTGGCGTCGACGACACGCCGCCACATGGTCGCGCCCGCGCCGCGCACCAACAAGAGATCTGGAATGACGGTGCCGAACGGGCGGCCGGTGAGCTCATCGACGATCACTGAGCGGTGCCGTGATTGCGGCCGAACCTCGACGGCGCTGCCCTCGAAGGCGTGTTCCACGAGGCGGGTGACGAAGTCCTCGAAGACGCGGTTCATGTCGAAGAAGAACACTCGGCTTTGACCGTTGCCCGCACGGTACAGATCGCTGATCGCCGCGCCGCGCAACAGGAGCAGACTCCAGCCGTGCGCGGCGCGGTAGTGCTCGTTCTGCCGCGTGTAGTGCAGCCGCGCTGCCACGTCGATCGGGTCGAGGCCGGCGGGATCGCAAAGCGCCGAGAAGTCAGCCGCGACCCGGCGGGCGAGGGCGCGGACCGAGGCGGCCGCGGCAGAGCGCGCGGCGAGGTTGAGTCCGGCCGCCAGCACTTGGTTGTCGAGAATGTCGGTTTCATACTCGTCGTAGCGGCACTCGAGCTGGTCCAGCTGGCCAAACCGGGCGCGCACCTGACGGTCGGCGAGAATCCGGCCGCGCAGCATTGGCAGTGAGCGTTCGCGAGTCAGGTAGCTGCGCGTTGGGCCCTGTCGCAGGATGTCATCGGCGGCGCGGGCGAGCATCTGGCAGACGAGGTCGCGCAGATGCAGCCCGCCAGTCTCGATACGCCGCTGCGGTGGCAGCTGCCGAAGCGCATGAATGCCGCTCGCGTAGTCGAGCATGCGCAGTGCTGAGAGGTCGCCGCCGGCCATTTTGGGCCTGACAGCGACCTGGCACTGGTCGAACGTGACCACACCGACTCGTGCAAATGCGGTGATCTCGGCCTGCTCGTTGCGGAGCCAGCGAATCCGCAGCAGCCTGCTCTTGCCTTCGAGTGACTCAGCGAGCTGCTGATCGGCCGCACTAGGGTCGGGCCACGGTACCCGGACGGTCTGGTATTCGGTGAGCTCGTGTGTCGTCATGCCGGCAGTTGATCGGCCAGGCCGACCTGAAACTCGGCGGAGAGGGCTTCAACCATCTCGTCATCGGTGAGCTCGTGGAGGCGCTGCTGCTCCACATCGACCACCTGGGCGCCGATGAGCCGAGCCAGCAGACCGTAGTCGTCGTACGCATACTCCTGCAGCAGCGGAATCACGTCGCCGCGGATAGCGGCACATAGGTCGGCCTCGGTCGCCAGTGGCCTGCCGTCGCGCAGCAGGAATGCGTGGCCGACCTGCCGCTCACGGCCAAGTTCGGCACGGACCCGGCTGTTGAGAGAGTTGAGCAGATTGTCCAGGTGCAGCCTTCCCACGTAGGCGCCCTCCAACAGCTCGACGTCGGGCAGAAGCTCGTAGAACGCGAAACGCCGACGCAGTGCCGCATCGAGCAGACGAATGCTCCGGTCGGCGGTGTTCATCGTTCCGAGAAGGTACACGTTTCCAGGGACGGCGAACGCCTCGGTGCTTTGGGGAAGACGTACCTCGATGCCACGCTTGTCGACCTCGAGCAGGGTGATCAGTTCACCGAAGATTTTGGAGACATTGCCTCGGTTGATCTCGTCGATGACGACGAGATACGCCCGGTCCGGCTCGTCGGCCGCGGCGCGGCAAACTCGTTTGAAGATGCCCGGCAGTAGCTCAAGGCGGAGCCCATCGTCGGACTTCACCGGCTTGAAGCCCTCGATGAAGTCCTCGTACCCGTACGACGGGTGGAACGTCACTTGGGTAAGCTGCCCGACTTTCTCGCGCGTTTCCGCGGGCCGCGAGGGCGCAGACAACGCAGCCAGCACCCGCCTGAACTCCGACGTACCGAATTCGGCAAGCGGGTCCAGCCCGGCCCGGCCATGCGCCAGCCACCAGACCGCGAACCGCAGCGCCAGATGGGTCTTACCAGTGCCGGGCGGACCGAACAGGATCGCCTGCCCCTTCCGCTCCAATGCCTCGGTCACCAGTCTCAGATGTCGGTCTGACGGGGCCTCGACCTCAGTCGTCCCGACGGGCCCCTCGGCCGTCGGCGTGCCTGCCGACACACCCGCCCTGATCTGCCGCCACAGCGTTGCCGAAACCGGCGCAACGGTCGTGACGCCCCAACGCCGGACGGGCTCGATCAGCGTCTGCGCATACGACTCATCCCACGTGACCGCGACCGTGTGCTTGAACTCCGGCCGCTCCGGTCGGTACACGTACCCCGGCTCGATGACAGTGCCGACCGCGAGCACCTTCGATACGCCCTCGTTGGCAACCACCCGATCGCCGGGCTCCAACTGCGTGAGCCGCCACAGCTCGCGGGCCTTGGTTGTAACTGTCGCGGCGCTGCCGTTGTACGGATAATGGGCGGCGAAGACCGCTCGGAGCTCCTCCTCGGAGCCGAACGCTGTCAAATCCTCGATCGAATCCCAGCCCACGCAGATGAACCCGCCGTCGCGGCAATCTTGCCAGAAGCGTGCGCCTTCGCCGGGCGCGATCTTCATGACCGCACGGCCGGCACGCGGATCCGCCCAACCGTAGAGGAACAGCATCACCTCCATCGGGCTCCACCCCGCGAACCGCTCATCCTCCCGCACCAGCGTCAGCAACCGCCGATTAGCCGTGAGGGGTGTCAGGGCCGGCGCCTTGGTGGGGCGCAACAGCTCCGTGAAGTGCTGGACATGAGCCTGCGAGTAGATCGGCAACAGCTCGTCTGGGAAGTAGACGTACAACGTCTTGGCGGTCAGCGCAGGACCGGTGCGGAGCGCAGTGATGTCGTCGACCTCCGCGATGTTCCCCTGCCCGGCCAGCTCGAAAGCCCGGACGAAGCCCGTGCGCACGTCGTCCCAGGCGCGTTCCTGATCGAGGTATGCCTGGTCGAAGTACCACCCCGAGCCATCGGACTTCGCGTAGATGAGCAGCTTCCTTGAGCTGCCGCCGCTGATGCTGCCGAGCTCGGGCGACTTGAACTCCAACCGGTAACAGAACGACGACTTGTATCCGGCGTGGCCCAGTGCGTACCGATCCAGTGTCAGATTCGGCCACTCATCGAGCGGAAACTCGGCGTTGATCTGCTCGGCCTGCCTGGCGGCGTCCTCAACGCGCGCCGCCAGTGCGTCACGGTCAAAGGTGCGAATCGCCTGGTCCAGCTCGTCACGCTTCGAGTCCACAACCACTCTATCAATTCGTCACGATCACCAACCCGCGACCTTCGCCACGGGCTGGTGACCTGTTCTGACCTTGTCGGAACTTTGTTCTAACTATGTGATCAGGTGCGGCAAGCCGTCCATGCGGCAGCGGTGACCGCTTCCGGCTCCCATCGACCATCGTCGCGGAGGACGATGACGTCGAGGTAGCGCAGGATCTCGGCGGCTCAGCACCGATCCTCGCCGGGTTGGTGTGCCTACTGGTGGCGCGCGAGGCTCCCTGCACTCCCACTGGGGTGGGTCACCTGCCGGTGCGGTGCTACCTGGGGCGGCGCAGGACGACCGCGGCGGCCCCGCCGAGCGGGATGAGCAGCCAGCACGACAGCAGGCGGTAGAGCAGGACGGCGGCGGTCGCGGCGATGGCCGTCGCGCCCGACGCGGTCAGGCCCGCGACCAGGGCGGTCTCGATCACGCCGATGCCGCCCGGGGACAGCGGCACCTGCCGGACGATCTGCACGCCGAGGTAGATGCCGGCCAGCGCGGGCAGCGCCACCGGCAGGCCCAGCGCATACGTGCAGGCGGCCAGGCAGCACAGGTCGGTCACCCAGTTCGCGGCGGCGTAGCCGATGACGGCCCACCAGTCGCGGGCGCGCAGCCCGGCGCCGGCCCGCCACGCTTCCCGGGCCGAGGCGAGGAGGCGCTGCACGTACCGGCGGATCCGGCCCTTCGCCGGGGGCCGCTGCGGGTCGGCGGGCTTGGCGTCGATGAGGCGACGGCCGAGGACGACGACGGCGGCCGTCAGGGCGACGATCCCGGCCACGATCGCCAGAGGACGCCAGGTCAGGGACGTCGTGGTGCCGTACGCGGCCAGGGCGGCGCCGCCCGCGACGTACATGAGCGCGAGGCCGCCGATCGAGGCGAGCCCGGACACGATCGCGGTGACCGCGCCGAGCTCCTTGGGGGCGCCGGCGCGCTCGTACTCGCGGATCGCGTAGCCGGTGGAGACCGCGGCGCCGGCCGGGACCGAGATCGAGATCGCGGTGCGGGCCAGGGTGATCGCCAGCACCCGGCGGCGGCGGATCCGGACGCCGAGCGCCGAGAACAGGTACTGCTGCTGCCCCGCGAACGCCGCGACCGACCCGGCCTGTAACAGGGCGGCCAGGGCGACCCAGCCCCACGAGGCGCCGGTCAGCGAGGTGAGCAGGTCCTGGGGGTCGGGGAGCCGCCCACGCAGGCCGATCGCCGCCAGCACCACCACGGAGACGACGACGAGCAGCAGCCGTAGCCACCGGCTCCGCCAGGTCCCGGCCGCCACCTCCTCGGGCGCCGCCACGTCGTACTTCTGCTCGGGCGCCGCCACGGCGCTGCGCGCCGTCTTCTGGCCGGGTGTCGGGGCCGTCTCCTCGTCGGGTACTGCCAGGTCCTCGGGCGGTGTTGCTTCCTCGGGCGGTGACGACGGCATGATCCGATCTTTGCAAACGGCCCGGCCGGACCTGCCCGCACCCCCGCTGAGCAGCACCGGCGGCCACGATCGTCGCGCGGATGTGTCCGATCAGGCAGCCGCCCACGGCCCGCCCGGCGACCACGGTCCTGTCGAGAAGCCGAGTGTTGCATCGATTTAGCTGAGGTCGCCGGGCACGCCGCCCGCATAGGCTCGCCGCCATGCACATGACAGCACCCGTACGCCGCCGACCGGTGCCATGACGGCGCGCACCTTCGTCGTCGTGCTGGACGAGCAGGACTATCGGTACGGCACCGGTGAGCTGCGCCTCCGGGTCGAAGCCGTCGACCGCGCCGGCCCCATCGAGTTCGACGGCGAGCCATGGCTCCAGGTCCGCGGCGTCCGTCTGCGCCGCGACGGCACCGAGGTGGGCCGGCTCCAGGTCCTCGTCCGCGCCGCGCGACTCCCCGCGGTGTAACGCTTTCGCTCCGTATATCGCTACAGGTCGCGGCCGTGTACAGCCGTCGATCCAGTGATTACCTTCTTTGCATGCGTCGGATACTCGCTGTGCTCGCCGCACTACCCATCCTGGTCACCGCAGTGCTCATCTCACTCGCCCGGCCCGCGGCCGCGGCGGTGACGCCACCGCAGATCTACGGCGCGTGGCACTGCGGCAACGACTTCTGCACGTGGGGCACCGCCCGGACCGTGGCGGCGTTCGACGCCCAGAACCACTGGCTGGTCGACCGCGGCGACGGCCGGCCGTCGGTCAACGTCGTGGTGCTGAGCTTCGTCGACCCGGGGAAGCTGCTGAACCTCACCGACGACGCCACGACGGTGGCCGGCGTCCCACGGGGCATGACCCCGGAGATCGTCGGCTACTTCACCGGCCGCGGCATCCGCGTCATGCTGTCGATCGGCGGCATCACGTACACCGACGCGTGGAACGCGGCCCTCACCTCGAACGCCGCCCAGCTCGGCCGCAACGCCGCCGCCGTGGCCCGCCGCCTCGGCGTCGGCATCGAGATCGACTACGAGGAGAACACCGCCCCCAACCTGACCGGACTGCAGGCCTTCATCGACGCGTACCGCGCGGCCCTGCCCTACGACGCGTCCGGCGCCGACCCGGCGGCCCGCCTGACCATCGACGTCGCGGCCGGCGACCGGTGGCTCATCGCCCTCAACCGCAAGGCCACCGCCGACTGGCTGCGCACCGACCGCCCGGTCCTCGACTACGCCAACGCCATGGTCCCCTCGAAGCAGCCGTCAGCGAGCGCGGCCATCGCCAACTGGCAGGAACACATCGACGGCAAACCCACCTACAACCCGGTGGTCCCGCCGCTCGCCCCCGCCAAGTTCACCGGCGGCCTGTACGTCGCCCAGGGCAGCCGCCCACTGCCCGAGTGCACCAGCTACTCCACCTCGCTGCAACGCTCCACCGGCACCTTCGTCCAGTCAGCCGCCCCGAACGGCGCCGGCACCACCGCCGGCCTGCTCGGCTACATGTTCTGGGCCGCCGAACGCCCAGCCACCCGCGGCATCGGCACCGTCCCCCCGAACACCTGCGAAGGCGGCATCGGCGCCGGCGCCACCGCCTACCAGATCCCCATCCCAATGCCCCCACTCCGCCAGACCTGACCCACGGGGACGGGGGCACGCGCGCGACCGGAGTCACCACCGGAGAGGGGGCCAGGTGGTGCCCCGGTCGCGCCGCGGCCGAGCCGAACGGCGTGGCCGTCGGCATGGGGCCACTGGCCCGGGCCTGGTCGCCGCCGCCGCTGCTGCCGTGGTCGACGTACCAGTCGATGATCAGCCAGGGTGGAGCCGCCCCTGCGAGCCCTCACCGGCCACCCGTCCATCTTCTTCCAGGTGCCCGACAGTCACAGCGAAGCCGAGCAATCTGCGCAGATGTCACCGGATCTGACAGATCACCTGAACGTCGTCGAGGCCGCCGGACGGAACAGCGATGGGTGCGTCGGCTGCACACATGGGAGGCCTGGCATTGTCCGGGAACGTGACGACGTCCGACGAGCTTCCGGTCCGCACGTCGGACGGGCCGCCGACGAACTCGCTCGACGGGTCGTTGAGGACATAGCCACGCGGAGCGCCCGTAGCAATGTACCGCCCCGGCGGGACCGAAAGGTTGAACCGGCCGCCGGTCGCCGCCACCGCCTCCGTCACGGTGCCATCGGCGGCCCGGAGCCGTACGGTGCCGGCAACGCCACGGGGCGGGATGTCCCCGGGGCCTCCGACCTCCAGCAACACGCCGGTCACGGGCACGACGACGCTCGGCGCGGACGGCGCTGTCCGCTCCTTGCGCAACACCGTCGATCCGCCCGCGGCGGCCAGTGCAACGACGACCAGGGCGCCCACGAGAAGCCGGTCCCGTCTCCGGCGCGACCGCACAAGGTCCGCGAAGGGTGGCCGGTGCGCGGGCCGCTGCCGGTCCGCCTCCGCGGCCAGCAACGTTTCGAGGTCAGCCATGGTGTGTCTCCTCTCGCGGTAGCCCGGCCAGCGCGTCCCGCGCGCGGCCCAACCGGGACTTGACGGTTCCTGGAGCCACGTGCGGCGCGTCGGCGATGTCTGGGACGGGCAGGCCGAGCGGGTGGTGCATGACGATCGCCTGCCGTCGACCGACAGGCAGCTGCCGCAGCGCCCGCGTCAGATCCATCCGGTCCGTGCTCGGCGTCTGCCCGGCTCTCCGCAACGAGCGCAACCGGCCGCACGAGGCCGAATTCAGATCTGCGACGGCAGCCAGAACGGCAGGCGGTTGGCCCATACGACTGCATGTCACAGAGCGACGACACGACCTGACGATGCGCGCTCGGTGTCAGCTGATGTACTCGCTGAAGCTGCCCCAGACCACGTCGGGGACCATGCCGGTGGTGAGGTCGCCGTCGTTGAGGTCGTAGACCTTGCCGTACTGGTCCCGGGACCGGTCGCAGCACAGGTAGTGCAGGTGCCGCCAGCCGTACCCACCGATCTCGAGCCAGAAGCCGGCCTTGCGCATCGCCGCGATCGACGCCGCGTGCTCCCAGTCCGGAGCGTCCTGCTGCTCCGTGACGGCCCGCTTGTACAGCCCCGCGGTGGCCGCGAGCGCCGTGGAGAACCGGTGGACCTCCCAGCCGTACGGGTCTGGAGCGCCGTCCCGGTCCAGGGTCCACAGGCCGCCACCATCGGTGCGGACGAATTCGGCGTAGTCGGCGGGGATCTCGACCGCCGCGGCACCATGGATCGCGACGATGAGCGCGGTGAACTCGCCGGGAAGAGCGAGGGACGTCGCCCGCTCGACCGGCTTGTCGTCCCGGACGAGGCGCGGGTTGACGGTGATCATCCCGCCGAGGATACGCCTCGCGGGATGAAGACGAGCGCGAACGGGTTCGCGATCAACGCGGCGCCGAGGCGCAGGACGACTCCTTCGCGCGGGAAGACGGCGGGGAAGCTCGCCGGCACGTCGAGCGCTTCCGTCCGGCCCGGCCACCGCGACGAGGGCGCCCTGCTCCCGGTACACCCACGGGACCACCTTGCCGTAGTCGAACCGCAGCCTCGCAGCCACGCGGCTACTCGACGCCCCACTACCTGATGCCATCGCCCGGCCGGGTCGCGGTGCCTGCCCGCGTTCACGACGCCGCTCGCCGCTGGTCGGTGCGTGCTTGCATGGCCTCGAGCATCGCGTGTGCGCGCGCCTCGTGCTCGTCGATCTGCGCCTCCACCGCCGCGAGGATCACCTCACTCTCCGCGCCGGATCGGGCGTGCCGGAGCACCGCGTAGGCGAGCTGGTCGATGTCCTCCGGATTGAGTGGTAGCCGCCACCGGCGCGCGAACGGCCCCAGCGCTGTCGCGGCGTCGAACATCTCACGTTCGGTCGGCTCGCTCTGCGGGGACGGTTCGGTCGTCACGGCCCCAGGTATACACCGCGCCGCGACTTCCGGCGCATGATGGGTGGATGGCACTGCGGCGCGAGGTCGGCGTGGAGGGTCCGCGTGATGCCGGCGATGTCTGGGACCGTTATGTCAGGCCCGCGCGATGGCCGGAGTGGTCGCCGCAGATCCGCTCGGTCGACTACGCCCGGGAGCGCCTGGCACCGGGGACTTCCGGGGTCGTGCACGGTCCTGCCGGACTGCGGGTGCCCTTCCAGATCGTTGACGTCGACGAGACCGGGCCGGTCCGTGTGTGGTCGTGGACGGTGACGGCGGCCGGGGTCCGGCTGCACCTCCGCCACACGGTCCGGGCCACCGCGCGTGGCACGTGGACGGGGCTCACCGTGGAAGGCTTCGCGCCCGCCGTCCTCGCCTACCTGCCGGTCGCCCGCCTGGCCTTGCGTCGGCTGGTGCGGTGACCGCCCGCCGTCGGCGGCTCGTGTCGCGCCGAGGCGCCAGGCCCGTGGGGATTGCGGGCCTGGCGCGTCGGGCCGGACTCCTACGTGTCCGTGCGGGGGCTGGGCTCGCGTCAGTACCGCAGCGGCTGGGCTGACAGCAGCGTCTGGGTCCAGCCGGTCTCGTCGACCGTGCCGCGGCTGACGATGTCGGTGCCGGTGCCGTCGGAGGGGGAGGCGTCGACGTAGCAGTAGAGGGCGCCGCTGCGGTGGTGGGCGAAGTACAGGCCGCCGCCCGGGGACACCAGGTCGTCGAAGACCTGCCAGGTCGAGGAGCGTAGCTCGAAGCGGGCCCAGTCGCCGCCGGTGATGCGGTACGACAGCAGCTCGCCGGCGGCGGTCGTGCCGAGCAGCAGGTCGGGGCCGGTGGCGGTGAGGGTCTTGAGGGTGAAGCCGGTGCCGATGGTGCCGTTGTGGGCGATGTCGGCGGCGGTGGCGGGTTTCGTGGCGGTGACGGTGTACTTGTGCAGCACCCCGGCCGCGATGCCGTACAGGTGGCCGTGCCCGTCGAAGGTCAGCAGGTCGTCGGTCCAGCCGGCGTCGACCTGCACGGGTGGGTCGAAGACGAGGGAATTGTTGTTGGTGATGATGTCCACCCGGTGCAGGACACCGCCGGGTGCGGTGACGAGCAGTGCGTTGAAGTTCAGTGTCGCGAGGGCAACCGGCGCGAAGCCGAGGGCCGCAGCCGAGACCAGGGTCTTGAGGCGGCGCCCGCTGCCGGGCTCAAGCAGGGTGCTGTCCGCTGTGGATCGCGCGGCGGCTGACGTGCGAGGTGCCGCGGCGGCGACGGTGTGTGTCGTCGTGCTCGACCCGGCGGACGGCACGCTGGTGTACTGCACCGCCGGGCATCCGCCGCCGTTGGTCGTGGATCGGGCCGGTGAGGCGCGGTACCTCGCCGCGACCGGCAGCGGGCCGCTGGGCACGGGGAGTCGTTTTCCGCACGGCGACCGGCGTGCTGGAGCCGGGTGAGCTCGTGCTGCTCTACACCGGCGGGATTCTGGAGCGGCCGGGCCGGGAGCTGTCCGCCGCCACGGTGGAGTTGTCCACGGTGGCGGGTGACGTCGCCGCCGGGCGGGCGCTGCCCGGTGAGGAGGTGACGGTCGAGCGGGTCTGCACCCAGACCCTCGAACTGCTGGTCCGGGTCACCGGTCACAGCGATGACATCACCATGCTGGCCGCCCAGCGGGTCACCGCCCCGGCCGAGCTGCGGTTGAGTGTGCCTGCCGACCCGGATCGCTGGACGCCGTCCGGCAGCGCGTCCACGGGTGGCGGCCGGCGCCCGCGTCGGCCGGCACGACACCGACGTGCTGCTGCACGCCGTCGTCGAGCTGGTCACCAACGCCGCCGACCATGCTTTCATCGACTCGGCCGGCCCGCACACCGTCGACGTCACCGTCCGTCTGGACCACCGTGGGCAGGTGCACGCCCTGATCGCCGACTGTCGACCTGACCGGAGTGACCCACCTGGCCAGCGCCGGCGTCGCCGCCCTGCACCGGCTCCTGGCCCAGCACCGCGACAGCGGCACCACCCTGCGTCTCTACGCCCCCGTCGGCGGAGCCGCCGACATGATCATGTCCCTGGTGCAGATGGCGCACGAGACGTCCGACCCTGACTACCCGCGGCCACCGGTCGGCTGAACCTGCGGCCGGGCATCCGCGGTCCCGTGCCGCCGCGGATCGACTGCCGGGCATCCCGGTATGGCGGGCACCTCGACGAACGGCGTTGCCGAGGGTGGCCTCCCGTCGAGCGTGACCGTGCCGGACGTGCGGCGATGCGCACCGAGGGTTGGAATGTGCGACGTTCGGCGGGGCCGCCTCCGCGGTGCGCTGGATCAGCGCCGCGAGTTCCTCGTCGTTGCTGTCTGTCACCGTCGTGTACCCGAACACGCAGGATCCCCCGGATCCGTTCACTGTCTGTACGATCTGTGGCGATCGATGGCCATTCGACGACGGGGCAGACGACATGGACGACGACCAGAGCAGCGAGCGGCCGGCGCCGAAGACGCCTGACGCGGCCGGCACGGATGAGGCCGCCGGGGCGCCGGAGGCGGTCGAGCGTGCGCCGGGCGCTGCCGGTACACCGGAAGCCGCAGCGACACCAGCGGGCAAGGGCCGGCGGAGGCGGTGGAGGAAGGTCCTGCTCAGGTCGGCGCTGGTGCTCGTCGTCATCGCCGGGCTCGGGCTGGCCGGCGGCACGTACTACTACGACAGCGTCGCGATGCCCGCCGACATCACCATGGACCGGGTGACGACGATCTACTACGCCGACGGCACGACGCCGATGGCGCGGATCGGTGCGGTCAACCGGACGCTGGTCACGTTCGGGGACATCCCCGTCGACGTGCAGCACGCGTTCGTCGCGGCGCAGGACCCGACGTTCTACACCAACAGCGGCGTCGACTACTGGGAGGCGGCCGGCGCGGTGTGGAACCACGTCGCCGGCGACGGCAGGCACGGCGGGTCGACGATCAGCCAGCAGTACGCGCGGCGCTGGGCCGACCTGGAAGGCACGTCGTTCGCGCGGAAGGCGCGCGAGGCGGTCATCGCGACCAAGCTCAACCGGCAGTACAGCAAGGACCAGATCCTCGAGCAGTACCTGAACATCATGTACTTCGGCCGCGGCGCGTACGGGGTGCAGGCGGCGGCGCAGGCGTACTTCGGCAAGTCCGTGAAGGACCTGACGGCCGCCGAGGGCGCGGTGCTCGCCGGGCTCGTCGACAACCCCGAGGGCGACGGCAAGGGCAGCCCGTTCGACCCGACGGTCGACGCCGAGCGGGCCCACGAGCGCTTCGACGAGATCAAACGGCAGATGGTCGAGCTCGGCTTCGTGACGCCGGCCGACGCGGACCAGAAGCTGGCCTACCCGGCGAAGGTGCTGACCGCGGTGCAGGCCCGCGCGGACGCGACCAAGGTGGCCGGCAGCATGGACGCGCCCGAGGGCCTGATCGTCCACCACGTGCTCGGCGAGGTGGCGGCGCTGACCGACCCGAAGACCGGGCAGCCGCTGTACGAGGACGCCGCGCCCGACGGCAGGAAGCACTTCGACCGGCTCCGCAACGGCGGCCTGAAGATCGTCACCACGATCGACAGGACCGCGCAGCAGATCGCGGTGCGCGAGGCGGGCCGCAACGCCGAGTCCAACATGGACAAGCAGCCCACCAACCTGCAGGCCGCGCTCGTCGCGATCGAGCCCGGCACCGGCGCGGTCAAGGCCTACTACGGCGGCGACACCGGCAACGGCGGCGACTACGCCGGCTCCTACGCCGACCCGGTGCTCGGCGACGGCACCGACAGCTGCTGCGGCGGGCACCCCGCCGGCGCGTCGTTCGACGTGTACACCCTCGCGGCCGGCCTGAGCGCCGGATACTCCATCGACTCGTACTGGAACGGCGAGTCGCCGCAGGAGTTCCCGGCCAGCGGCCGGACGAGCCGCAACCCCGTCAGGAACGCCGGTGAGAACCCCACGGCGGCGCCGGCGTGCGGCTCGGGCTCGCCGAAGTGGTGCACGCTCAGCGAGGCCACCGTCATGGCGCTCAACACGCCGTACTTCGCGCTCGCCGCGGCGGCCGGCCCCGCGAAAGTGATTGACACGGCCCGCGCCGCGGGGATCGGGAGCATGTGGGCCTCCATCGACGGCAGGTTCGTGAAGGTCGACCTGGCGAAGGCGCCTGGCAGGGACCTCTTCCCGAAGTACTTCAGCACGGAGGTGGGCTTCGGCCAGTACCCGGTGACGGTGCTCGACCACGCCGCCGGCATGGCCACGTTCGCCAACCGCGGGGTCGCCGCGAAGGCGCACTTCCTCAAGGAGGTGTGGACCGACGGCAAGAAGACCTTCGGCGAGGTCGTCAAGCCGGTGCGGATCCCGGGCTTCACCGAGGCCATGGCCGACGACCTGAGCGCCGTCCTGCAGGGCGTGCCGAAGCGGTACGGCCTGCGCACCCACGACGACCGCCAGCTCGCCGGCACCGCCGGGGCGTGGCAGCTGGCCCAGACCGGCGACAACGCGCACGCGTGGATGGCCGGCTACACCGCCTCCGACCCCGCCGGGAAGTCCAACGGTCTCGCCGTCGCCGTGTGGGTCGGCAACAAGGGCCAGGAGCAGAAGATCGTCGACCGGGACGGCAGGGCGATCATCGGCGGGACGCTGCCCGGCGCGATCTGGCGCGACTTCCTCGACGCCGCGCTGACCGCGCTGAACGTCCCGGTCGCCACGTTCCCGCCGGCGCCGCACACCGGCGACAAGGTGCTCGGCACGGGGGTGAAGCCGTAGCGGCGTTAAGCCGGCGATGACTCGTCGATGAGGGGTGGGGTGCATGCTCACCCCCGTGACGGAGTCCGGGCGGTGGCGCCGGTGATCGCCGAGGTTGGGCGCGCGCTGAGCGCGCTGCTGCGCGAGGAGCTGGGCCGCGACGTCCGGGTGTCGCTCGACGCGCCCGCGGGGGACACGTCGGTGCGGGTCGACGTGTCCCTGTTCGACCTCGCCGAGGACGTGACGCGGCGGCAGCACGGCGCGGTCCGCCTGCACGACGAGGACGGGCGGGTCGTCGGGGTGCGGCCGCCGCCGCGGTACATCGTGCTGTCCTACGCCGTGACGGCCTGGGCCCTCCACCCGCTCGACGCGCACACGCTGCTCGGCGCGGTCCTCCAGCTGGCGCTGCGCCATCCGGTGCTGCCCCCGGAGCACCTCTCGGCCATCGCGGATCCCGTGACCATGGCGCTGCGGGACGCGCCGCCCGGGCTGTGCGCCGGGCTGGGCATCCCGCTGCAAGCGGCCGTGTGCCTCGCCGTCACCGTCCCGGTCACCCCCGACATGGCGCGGCCCGTGGGCCCGCCGGTCGGGTCCGGGCTGCGGCTGAGCATCGCCGACCCACAGCACCGACCGGCTCTGACGGAGGCATGACGTGGCACCCAGCTATCTCGCGCCCGGCGTGTACGTCGAGGAGATCGAGGGCGGGAGCCGCCCGGTGGCGGCGATCGGCACCTCGGTCCCCGCGTTCGTGGGCCTCGCCGAACAGGGGCCGTTCAACACGCCGACGATGGTCGCCGACTGGGCCTCGTTCCAGCGGACCTTCGGCGACTTCGTGGCCGGCACCTACCTGGGTCACGCGGTCTACGGCTGGTTCCTCAACGGCGGCGGCGACTGCTACATCGTGCGCGTCGGCGCCGGCCGGATGGAGCTGCCGTCCGCCACCGCCGGCGCCTACCGGTTCATCGCCAACGACGGGCAGACGGCCGGCCGGATCAGCGTCGAGGTAACCCACGACGATGTGCGCGTCTACCTGGACGACCGGCTCACGGAGACGATCGGCAGCGTCCAGAGCGTCAACGAGACATCGCGCCTCATCCACGTCGAGTCCGGCAACTGGCGGGAGAAGGCGCGCCCCGGCCGCTTCCTGCTGCACGCGGACGCGCCTGACCTGCACGCCGACGACTTCGTCGGTGACGCCGCCGACCGGACCGGGCTCGGCGGCCTGGAGTCCGTGCAGGACGTGTCGACGGTCGTCGTGCCCGATCTGATGGCGCTGTACCAGCGCGGCGACCTCGACCTCGAGGCGGTGAAAGCCGTGCAGCTGGGGATGATCGCGCACTGCGAGATGATGGGCGACCGGATGGCGGTGCTGGACCCGCCGCCGGGGCTGTCGCCGATGCAGGCGCTGGAGTGGCGCCGGGACGCCGCCGGGTTCGACTCGAAGTACGCCGCCCTCTACTACCCGTGGATCCGGGTGTTCGACCCGGCCGAGGGGCGCACGCGGTCGGTGCCGCCGAGCGGGCACATCGCCGGGGTCTGGGCGCGCACCGACGCGACCCGGGGCGTGCACAAGGCACCCGCCAACGAGGCGATCCGCGGCGCCGTCGACCTCGACGTGCGGCTGTCGGCGAGCGAGGTCAGCCTGCTCAACCCGGTCGGGGTCAACGCGCTCATGGCGCAGCCGGGCCGGGGCATCCGGGTGTGGGGCGCCCGCACGCTGTCGTCGGACCCGGCCTGGCGGCACCTGAACGTCCGGCGGCTGTTCAACCACCTCGAACGCTCGATCCTGTACGGCACCCAGTGGGCGGTGTTCGAGCCGAACGACGCGGAGCTGTGGGCCAAGGTGCGGCGCACCGTCGCGGCGTTCCTCACGGAGCAGTGGCGCCGGGGCGCGCTCTTCGGCCGCACTCCCGACGAGGCGTTCTTCGTCGTCTGCGACGCGAGCAACAACCCGCCCGAGTCCGTCGACAGCGGCGCCGTGATCTGCGAGGTCGGTGTCGCGCCGGTACGGCCGGCGGAGTTCATCGTGTTCCGGCTGGCCCAGTCCGCGTCCGGCGCGGCGTTCCTCGAGGGGTAAGGCGCGGTCATGGCACTGGCGGACTACGACGCGGCGCTCGGGCACTCGTTCGGCCTGGAGATCGACGGGATCGTCATCAAGCAGATCGCCGAGGTGCGCGGGCTGAAGATGGAGCACGACGTCATCGAGGTCAGGCAGCACACCGCCGACGGGCGCTACGTGGTGCGCAAGCTGCCCGGCCGCAGCCACGGCGGCGAGCTCACGCTGGTGCGCCCGCTCACCGCCGACAACGGCTTCGAGAAGTGGCTGCGGGCGGCCCGGTTCGGCCGGATCGGCGAGGCCCGCCGCGGCGGCGCGGTCATCGTGTACGACCAGGAGGGCAGCCCCCTGAAGCGGTACCGGATCAGCGGCGCCTGGCCGCGCAGCCTCGAGATCGGCGCGCTGCGGGCGGGGGACCCCGGCGTGCTCACCGAGACGCTCGTCGTCACCTACGAGCAGATGGAGGTCGAGTGAGCGCGCCCGCCGGCCTGCGGACCGAGTTCCCCTTCGAGCTGCCGCGCGGCTACGTGGACCCGGCCGGCGTGGTGCACCGCGACGGCGTGATGCGCCTCGCCACCGCGCGGGACGAGCTGGTGCCGCTGCGCGACGACCGGGTGCGGGAGAACCCGGCGTACCTGACGGTGGTGCTGCTGGCCCGGGTCGTCGTGCGGATCGGCACGGTGACCGACATCCACGCCGGGTTGGTCGAGGACCTGTTCGCCGTCGACGTCGCCCACCTGCAGGACCTGTACCGGCGGCTGAACACCGACGGCCCGCCGACCGCCTCGGTGACCTGCCCCGGCTGCGGCACCGGGATCGCCGTCGACCTGTCCGGCAGCCGCCTGGGGGAATCGTGACGTACGCGGCCGACCGGCTCCACGAGGAGACCGCGTACCTCGCCTACCACTTCCACTGGTCCCTGGACGCGATCCTGGACCTGGAGCACGCCGACCGGCGCCGCTACGCGACCGAGATCGGGCGGATCAACACCCGGCTGAGCGCGGGCGGCGCGCGGTGACCGGCCCCGCCACGCACCGGGACCCGAGGACGCTCACCGGCGCCGGGCCGTCCGTCGTCGACCCGCGGCCACCGGCCGTCCTGGCCGTCCCGGCGGCCCGGGTGCGGGTGGCGCCCGGCGGCAGCCGCCGCATCCCGCTGCCCCTGGCCGTGCCCGTGCCGCCGCCCCCGCCGCGGCCCGCGGTGTTCGAGCCCGCCGGCGCCGCACCCGTCACCCGCACCGCGGTGTTCCCGCCGCCGGCGGCCTTCTCGGCGGCACCCGCGCCCGCCGAGCGGGTCGTGGTCTTCCCGGCGCCGTCCGCCCCGCCACCGTCGCCGGCCGCCGCCGCGCCGGCCCCGCCGCCGGACCTCGACGCGCTCGCCGCCCGGCTGCTGGATCCGTTGCTGCGCAGCATCACCGCGCGGCAGCGGGCCGAACGCGACCGCCGTGACGGGCACGGCCGCCGGTGAGCGACTGGAGCGACGACTACGCGGTGTACTTCGTCGTCAGCATCGACGACGAGAGTCTCGGCGCATTCGACAGCTGCGAGGGCCTGGGCGCGGAGGTCGTCGTCGAGGAGCGGGCCGAGGGCGGCAACAACGGCTGGGTCTGGCAGCTGCCGACGGGGGTGCGGTACTCCAACGTGCGGCTGTCCCGCCCGGTCACGCCGGACAGCGCGAAGCTGGCCCGGTGGTTCACCGGCGCGCCCGGCGGCGTGCGGCGGGCCACCGCGGTCATCGAGGCGCGCAGCGCGTCGGGGGCGGTCGTCGCCCGCTGGGCGCTGCGCGACGTGCTGCCGGTGCGCTGGAGCGGCCCGCGGCTGGACCCGGGGCGCGCCGCCGTCATCACCGAGACCGTGGAGCTCGCCCACCACGGCTTCATCGGCTCCTGGGCAGGCTGAGATGACCACGGCCGGAGGTGGGTGCGCGTGACGACGCCCGTCAGCCTGAGCACCGTCCACTCCGGACACCCGTCGGCCGCCGCGCCCGCCGGCCTGCAACGGGCCTACCTGGAGCTGCGTGAGCCGGCGCCGGGCGGGACCCCCGGCGCGCCCGGCGACGCGGTGCTCGGCGTCATCGAGTTCCAGTTCAACCCGACCGAGCTGATCGTCACCAAGCACACCCGGTGGCGCCGCGACCCGCAGCGCGACGCCCGGCGCAGCGGACCGCCGCAGTTCACCGGCGCCGAGCCGAGCCGCCTGCAGGTCGAGATGTTCTTCGACGCCACCGACACGATGGACGACCGGGTCGTCGCGGCCGTCGAACGGCTCTTCGAGTGCTGCGTGCCGACCGAGCGCAGCCGCGCGGGCCGGCGCGGATCCCCGCCGTGGGTGCTGTTCCACTGGGGCGGCACGATGAGCTTCCCCGCGTACGTCAGCAGCGTCACCGCCAGGTACAGCCTCTTCACCCCGGAGGGCACGCCGGTGCGCGCCACCTGCGCGGTGACCCTGGAGGAGCTGTCCACGGAGGCGCCGTCCGGGCTGCGGCGGGCCGCGCCGCCGGGCGAGCGCGTCCACGTCGTCGCCGCCGGCGACACGCTCACGTCGGTGGCGTTCGAGGCGTACGGCGACCCGGCGGCCTGGCGGCGCATCGCCGAGGCCAGCGGGATCGACGACCCGCTGCGCCTCACGCCCGGCACGCGGCTGGTGATCCCCGGGCCGCGGGGCGGTGCGCCGTGACGTTCCTGATCGAGGTCGACGGGGTCGCGCTGCCCGACGACGTGGCGGCGATGCTGACGTACGCGCGGGTCGACGACGACACCGGGCTGCCGGCGATGTTCACCCTCCGGTTCGGCGACCCCCAGCAGGCCGCCCTCGACAAGGCCGGCCTGCGCATCGGCGCCGAGGTCTCCGTCCGCGTCCCGGTGCCGGGGCGGCCCGCGCGCACGCTCACCGACGGCGAGGTGACCTCCGTCGAGCGCGAGTTCGGGCCCGGCGGCACGACCACCGAGGTGCGCGGGCTGGACGCCACCCACCGGCTGCAGGGCGCCCGCCGGGTCGTCGCGTACCTCGGCATGAGCGTGTCGGAGATCGTCGCCGCGATCGCCGCGCGGGCCGGGCTGCGTGCCGTGCCGGTCGCCGAGACCGGCGCCGCCGCCCGCGCCGCGTGGGACGGCCAGCTCAGCCAGGACGACGTCACCGACTGGGAGTTCCTGCTGCGGCTCGGCGAGCTGTTCGGCGCGCGCCCGGCGGTCGTGGCCGGTGCGCTGCACTTCGCCCCCGCGGACGACGGCGCCGAGCCGCTGTCGCTCGCGGCCCGGTCGCTGCTGGCGCTGCGGGCCACCCGCAGCCGCCCGGCGGCCGGTGCCGTGGCCGCGCACGCGTGGGACCTGACGACGAAGCGCGCCGTGCAGGCGACGGAGCCGGTGCCGGGCACCGTCGGCGGCGTCGAGCAGCGGGTCGGCGGCGTCGCGCACCGGCCCGACCTGGTGCGCGTGGCGGCGGAGGCGGCCGCGGCCCGCGCCGCCGCGGCCGTCGAGCTGGAAGGCCTCGCCGAGGGCGATCCGGCGCTGCGGCCCGGCGTCGCGGTCGAGCTCGTCGACGCGGGCGAGCCGTTCGAGGGCCGGCACGTGCTGACCGGCGTGCGGCACACGTTCGACGCGCAGGCCGGGTACACGACCGCCTTCACCGTCGCCCGCCCCACCCCGGCGCCGCGGCCGGCCGGCCCGGTGCGCGGCCTGGTCCCGGCGGTCGTCGGCGACGTGCGCGACCCGCTCGGCCTGGGCCGGGTCCGGCTGATCCTGCCGTGGCTCGCGCCCGGCTACACCACCGGCTGGGCGCGCACCGTGCAGCCGGGGGCCGGCCCGGGCCGCGGCGCGCTGGTCCTGCCGGAGGTCGGCGACGAGGTCCTCGCCGGGTTCGCGGGCGACGATCTCGACGCGCCGTTCGTCGTCGGCGGCCTGCACAACGGCACCGACCCCGTGCCGCAGCTGTCGCGGGAGCCGGTCGACCCGGTGAGCGGCGCCGTCGCGGTCCGCGGGTTCGTGTCCCGGCACGGCCACCGCGTCGAGCTGATCGAGGACGGCGGGGTGCTGATCGCCACCGCCGGCGGCGCCGCGACGGTGCGCCTGGACAGCGCCACCGGCGCCGTGCACGTCAGCGGCCGCGGCGTGACCCTCGACGCCGGCGCCGGCGACCTGACCCTGCGCGGCCGGCGGGTCAGCGTCGAGGCGGACGCGGACGCCGAGATCACCGCGAACGGGCAGGCCGTCGTGCGCGCGGCCGTCATCAGGCTCAACTGACCACTGGAAGGAGTGGGGCGATGCCTCCCGCGGCAAGGATGGGTGACCCGACCGGGCACCCCGGCGTGCTCGTGGGCGGGGCACCGACGGTCCTCATCGGCGGTGCGCCCGCCGCCCGCCGGGGCGACCTGCACACGTGCTCGTTCCCGCCGCCGGCGATGCACCCGCCGACGTCGGTGGTGACCGGCGCGCCCACGGTGCTGATCGGCGGCCAGCCGGCCGCCCGGGTCGGCGACCTCACGGGGTGCGGCGCGCCGATCGTGGCCGGCTGCCCGACCGTCCTGATCGGCGGGTGAGGGCCGTGCACACGGGGCAGCAGGGGCACGTCGGCGCCGGATGGGCGTTCCCGGCCGGGCTCGACGCGCTCGGCACGGTCGCGCTCGCCGGCGGCGACCGGCAGATCGAGCAGAGCATCCGGCTGATCCTCGGCACCGCGCCCGGCGAGCGGCCGATGCGCCCCGACTTCGGCTGCGCGCTGCACGAGCTCGTGTTCGCGCCCGCCGACGCGTCGACCGCCGGCCGGGCCGCGTACGAGGTGCGCCGCAGCATCGAACGCTGGGAGCCGCGGATCGCGCTGCACGACGTGACCGTCGGCTTCGAGCACGCCGAGGCCGGCATGTTGACGATCACGCTGCGGTACACGGTCGTCGGCGAGCGCGACCCGCGGGCCGTCACCGTGCCGTTCCAGTTGTTCCCCGCCGACGCGCCGGACCCCGTCGCGGCGGCGCACGAACCGGAGGGCCGCTGATGCCCACGCCCGCACCCAACCTCGACGACCGCGACTTCCAGAGCCTGCTGGACGACGCGCTGCGGCACGTCCGTGCCCGCTGTCCCGAGTGGACCGCGACCCAGCCGTCCGACCCGGGCGTCACGCTGCTGGAGGCCGTGGCGACCCTCGTCGACCAGCTGATCTACCGGGTCAACCGGGTGCCGGAGCTGCACGAGCGGCGGCTGCTCGAGCTCATCGGCATCGCCCCGTTCACCGCCCGCGCGGCACGGACCGAGGTGACGTTCCTGCTGTCGGCGCCGCAGCGGCAGCCCGTGCGGGTCCCGGCCGGCACGCAGGTCACCGCGGTGCGCACCGGCGACGACCGGCCGCCGGTCTTCACCACGACCCGCGAGGGCGTGGTCCTGCCCATCGGGCTGACCCACGTGGTCACCGCCGCCGGCGGGCAGCCGCGCGACCGGACCGCCGAGCTGACCGGCGGGGTCGGGGTGGCCGCGTTCGGCGACCCCGCGCAGCCCGACGACGCGCTCTGCTTCGGGCTCGACGCCCCGGCCGCCGACACGGCCCTGCTGTTGCAGCTCCGGTTCGACACCCCCGGCTACGGTGTCGACCCCAACCGGCCGCCGATCGTGTGGGAGGCGTCGACCGACGACGGCTGGCGCTCCTGTGATGTCGAGGTCGACGGTACCGGCGGACTCACCCGCGACGGTGACGTGCTGCTGCACGTGCCGGCGAAACACCACGAGCGGGTCATCGCCGACCGTCGCGCGTCCTGGGTGCGGGCCCGCCTCGTCGGCCACGGACCCGGCTACGTCAACCCGCCGGTGATCCGCGCCTGCTCGGCCGTCGCGGTCGGGGTGACCGTCACCGCCGAGCACGCCGACGTCATGGACGCCGAACCGCTCGGCGTCGCCGAGGGCCGGCCAGGCCAGCGGTTCCGGCTCGAACGCGGCCCGGTCGTGGCGGGCTCCGCGGTGATCGAGGTCGACGAGGGCGACGGCTGGCAGGCCTGGCCGGAGGTCGCGACGTTCGCCGACGTGGACGCCGACCGGCGGGCCGTGCGCGTCGAGCACGACGAGGTCGTCTTCGGCCCGGCGATCCGCCAGCCGGACGGTTCGGTGCGCCGGCACGGCGCCGTCCCGCAGCGGGGCGCGGCGGTCCGCGCCGCCCGGTACAGCGTCGGCGGCGGCCGCGGCGGCAACGTCGCCGCCGGCATGCTCACCGTGTTGCGCGACGCGATCCCGTTCGTCAGCCGCGTGACGAACCGCCGGCCGGCCGCCGGGGGCGTGCCCGCGGAGAGCGTCGCCGAGGCCGCCGCGCGGGCGCCGGTCCACCTGCGGACCAGGGGCCGCGCCGTCACCGTCGAGGACTACGAGGTGCTCACGCGGGAGGCCGCGCCGGAGGTCGCCCGCGTCCGCTGCGTGCCCGACGACAACGGCGGCGTCCACGTCCTCGTCGTGCCGGCCGTGCCCCCGGGCGTGGCGCCGCGGCTGGAGGACATGCGCGTCGACGAGGGCACCTTCCGGCGGATCGCGGACTACCTGGACCGGCGCCGCTGCATCGGCGCCCGGGTCACCATCGAGCCCGCCCGCTACGCGGGGGTCACGGTCGTCGCGGCGATCCGGGCCCAGCCGGCCGCGGACGTGGAGCTGCTGCAGGCGGCGGCGATCGCGGCGCTGGAGCGCTACCTGGACCCACTGCGCGGCGGCCCGGCCGGCACCGGCTGGCCCTTCGGCCGCGCCGTCGGCCACGGCGAGCTGTTCGCGCTGCTGCAACCGCTGCCCGGCGTCGACACCGTGGACCACCTGGCCCTGCACGCCGCCGACGTGGTCACCGGGGAGCGGTCGGCGGCGCAGGACCGCGTCGAGGTGCCGCGCGACGGGCTGCTGCTGTCCTTCGGCCATCAGGTGCGGGTGGTCCTATGACGGCGCTGCGCTCGCCGCATCCCGTGGCGGCGTTCCTGCCGGCGGTCGTCGCCGAGGACCGGTTCATGGCCGCCCTCGCCGGCGGGATCGACGACCTGCTCGCGCCGGTGCTGCTGCACATCGACACCCTGGGTGAGTACCTGGATCCGCGGCTCGCGCCCGACGACTTCGTGGACTGGCTGGGCTCGTGGATCGGGATCGCGCGGGACCCGGCGGTCCCGGCCGCGCGGCGCCGGGACCTCCTCGCGCACGCCGCCGACCTGTACGCGTGGCGCGGCACCCGGTGGGGGCTCGAACGGTTCCTGGCCCTCGCCACCGGCGGGCGGGTCTCGGTCGACGACGGCGGCGGCTGCGTCGTCGCCGGGGGACCGGACCGGCTGCCGTCGGGCCCGGTGCGCGTCCGGGTCCGCGTGCCGGCGTCGGCGGGCCTGGACACCGCCTGGTACGAGCGGGCCGTCGGCGACCAGCTGCCGGCGCACCTGCGGGCGGCCGTCTCGATCGAGATCGTCGGCGAGTGGTAGCCGGGCCGGCCGTCGATGCGTCGTAGCGGTGCCGTGCGCGGGGCGCCCGCAGTGTCAGTGGGCCGGGGTGGCGTCGAGGGAGGCGAGGACGTGGGCGTACTCGCGCCTGGCCCGGGCCGCCGCCGCGAGGTTGCCCAGCTGCCGGTAGCCGTCCACGACGAGCCGCCAGCCGGCGTCGCAGTACCGGTCGATCTGCACGCAGCGCTCAGCCGCGGCGACCGCGTCGGCGGTCTCACCCGTGGCCAGCAGCGCCGTCGCGAGCTCCGTGGCGGCCTCGGCGGCGCGCCGGCGCAGCACCTCCCGCTCGTGCACCACCCACTCCGCCGGGCCGTCCTCCGGCAGCAGCTCACCGCCGTACGCGAACAGCGCCTCGTGCAGCGCCGCCGCCCTGGCGTGGCCGTCACCGGCGACGGCCGCCCTGCGCGCCTCGCGCAGCGCCGCGGCGAAGCTGCCGATGTCGCTGTAGCCGCCGGGCGGCAGCGTCAGCTCGTACGCGTCGCCGTCGCGGGACAGCAGCCGCGGCTGCGGCGGCAGGACCGCCCGCAGGCTGGACAGCGTGACGTGCAGGCTCCGCGTCGCCGAGGCGGTCGCGACGCCGGGCCACAGCGCCTCCAGCATCGTCTCCCGGTGCAGCGGCCGGCCGGCGTGCATCGCGAGGAGTCGCAGCGCGACCCGGGTCCGCGGCTTCACCCCGGCGAGGTCGAGCTCCCGGCCGTGCAGCCGCAGCTGGAACCCGCCGAGGCAGTACACCTCGACCGGCGGTGCCTGCGCCGCCGTGGCCGGGTCGCCGCCGGGCCGCTCCCCGAGCCACCGCAGCACCGCCGTGGCCGGCAGCCCCGCCTCGACCACCCGCGCGATCCCGGCGGCCTCGTGCCCTGCGCCGCCGCGCCGGGCCTTGCCCGTCTCGCGTCCTCCATGCCCGGCGGCGCCGGCGCCGGCGCCTCCGCCGGTGGCGTCGCGCCGGCCGGCCGTTGGTGTGTGGCGACCGCCGCTGCCGGCGTCGCGGTCGCCGGCACCGGCTTGCGTGCGGCTGTGACCGCCGCTCTGGTGCGCCGTGCTGCCGCCGCTGTTGGTGTCGGGGCCGCCGGTGGGGTTGCTGGTGGCGCGGGAGGCGGCCGCGGCGGCGAGGGCGGCCGCGGCCGGGACTCCGGCGTCGCGGGCGAGGCGTTCGGCGCGCGCCGCGCTTCCCGGGGCGTCCGGGTCGCCGGCGGCGGCCTGCGCCACGCTCAGCAGCGACTCCGCCCACGCCCGCAGCACCGGGGCGTCCAGCGCCGCGCAGTGCCGCAGCAGCTCGGCGGCGTCGTCGGTGGCCGGGACCGGCGTGCCGACCAGGCAGACGAGCGCCTGCGCGAGGGCGGCGCCCCAGCGGTCGCCGTCACGGTCGCACTCGGCGACGGCGGCGCGCGCCTCGGTCAGGCCCTGCGCGGTGCCGTCGAACGCGCCCAGCGCCCGGGCCATCCGCACGATCCACGGCTGGCCGGCCCACTCGGCGTCGGCGGCCAGGCGGTCGAGCTCGCCGCGGGCGGCCGGCCACGCGCCGGCGACGTCCAGGCAGGCGTGCAGCAGCCGGACCCCGAGGTCGGCGACGCCGACGCTTGCCGGCGGGTCGGGCGGCAGCGCCCGCCGGGCGCCGTCCGGGTCACCGGCGAGCAGCCGCGCGGCGGCCCGGACGAGCGGCTCCCGCGTGGTGGCGGCGACCTCGGCGGGGGCGCGGCGGGTCGCGGCCCGCAGCTCGCCGGCGTAGTGCCCGGGCAGGGTGGCGCCGCCGGGCGCCCACAGCGCGGCGAGCCGGCGGCCCGCCCGGCAGAGGCCCCGGCCCTGCTCGTCGAAGAAGTGCTCCTCGGCGGCGCGCAGGCACAGCACCGCCGCCTCGATCCGGCCGCGGGCCAGCAGGTGCCGGCCCTTCGCCAGCATGAGCCACGGGTCCTCGGCGACCAGCCACTCCGGCAGCAGGTCCTGCCACGGCTCGGTGCCGTCGCCGGGGTCGTCGGCGGCCCGCCCGCCGAGCCGGTCCAGCAGCGCCCGGACCTGGTCCCAGTCCTCGGCGCGGGCGGCGGCGCGCACCGCCTCCACGAGCGCGCCCTCCTCGGCGAGGAGCGTCGCGGCCCGGGCGTGCAGGGCCCGCGCACCCGCCTCGCCGAAGCGTTCCGCGAGGGTCACCGCCAGGTGGGCGCGGAGCACCTCGTGGTAGCGGTAGCTGCGCCCGCCGTCGGTGCTGGCGGTGAAGGCCTGCCGCCGCTCCAGCTCGGCGAGGTGCTCCCGGCTGCCGCCCCCGTCGTCGAGCAGCCGCTCGCACCGCTGCGGGGTGAGCACGTCGAAGACGCTGGTGCGCAGCAGGAACTCCCGCAGCGGCACCGGCAGCTCGGCCAGGACCGTGTGCGCCAGGTACGCCCGGGTCAGCGCCTGCCGGCCGTCCAGCGCGGCGACCGCGCGGCGGCGCTCGACCAGCGGCCGGTTGTGGGTCGACAGGTGGAACATGTGCAGTCCGGCGGCCCAGCCACCGAGGCGGCGGGCGAGGGCGGCGACGTCGTCGGGTGGGAGCGGCTCCCGGTACACCTCCCGCAGCAGCCGCTCCGCCTCCCAGGAGCGGAACCGGAGCTGCTCGCCGTCGACGATGCTCACGTCGGCCAGCTCGTAGCGGGCCAGGTTCAGCCCCGGCATGCGCCGCCCGGCGGCCAGGACGTGCAGCCAGGCCGGCGCCCGTACCAGCAGCGTCTCCAGGGCCTGTTCGGCGTCGGGCGCGGCGAGCCGGTGCAGGTCGTCGACGATCACCAGCGTCGGCGGCCGGTCCTCGCCGCCGAGCGCGGCCGCGAGGGCCTGCGGCTCCTCCGGCAGGTGCGCCGCACCGGGGATCGCGG
>NZ_JBFAJA010000008.1:0-37769 GCF_040654975.1 Dactylosporangium sp. NPDC050588
TGGTTGAGGATCGTCGTCGCGGACCGGGGCCGAACTGTCCTACATGGGGTGACTGATGGGATTTGAACCCACGACACCCGGGACCACAACCCGGTGCTCTGCCAACTGAGCTACAGCCACCATGAACGTGCTCGCCAATAATAGGGCATGAGCACGGGCATACGTCGACTGGGTTAGCGCGCGCCGGTGTCGGTTTCCCGGCTCAACTCCGCCCCGATCGCCTTCGCCGCCTCCACGTCCGGCCCCGGCAGCGGCACGAACAGCGTCCGGCGGTAGTACTCGAGCTCCCGGATGCTCTCCCGGATGTCCGCGAGCGCCCGGTGGGCGAGGCCCTTCGGCGGCTGGCCGAAGTACACCCGCGGGTACCACCGGCGGCACAGCTCCTTGATCGAGGACACGTCGATCATCCGGTAGTGCAGGTGGTTGTCGAGCCGCGGCATGTCCCGCGCCAGGAACCCCCGATCGGTGGCGATCGAGTTGCCGCACAGCGGCGCGGTGCGCGGATCGGGCACGTGGGCCGTGATGTAGTCCATGACGAGGTCCTCCGCCTCCGCCACGGTGACCGCCGACGCCCGCACCGCGTCGGTGAGCCCCGACTTGGCGTGCATGTCGCGCACCACGTCGAGCATGCCGTCCAGCAGCGCGTCCTCCGCGTGGATCACCACGTCGACGCCCTCGCCCAGCACGTTGAGATCCGGGTCCGTGACCAGCGCCGCCACTTCGATCAGCGCGTCCTTCCCCAGATCGAGCCCCGTCATCTCACAGTCGATCCAGACCAAAAGATCACCCACGCCCCACAGCCTAGTGTTCATCTGGCCGACTTCTCACACTCCACATCTCCTCGTTACCTTTATCCTTCGGCCGGGACCCGCCGGACGTGGTGCGGCTCACGTTCCGCCGGGTGCCGTCACCGCGAGGTGGCCGCCTCTTCCTGCCCCTCCACCGCGACCGGCGCCCAGGTGAACTGCAGCTCGATCGGCGGCAGCTTCGGCAGCGGCGGCAGCGCCAGGGGTCCCGGGGCGTCGTCGTCGAGCGCCTCCGCCGGAGCGGGGCGGTCCAGTTCGGTCTCCGCGAGGCTCTCCTCAGCAGCGGTCCGACGCGTTGTCCGCGGCGTCTCCTGTACAGCGACCGGCGCATCCGGGGCGTCATCGCCGCCGGCCGCCGCCTCTTGCCGCGCCTCACCCTCGGGCTCCGTGGCCTGGGACGCCGGGTCGTCGACCGGCTTGTCCGTCACCACGACGCCGATCACGGTGGTCTGGCGGTCGGCCTCGTCCGTCTGGCTCGCCACCGCGACCGCGATCACCGGGATGTCCCCGCTCTTCTCCGCCGCGGTTGCCTTGCCGGCCTCGGGTTCGGTTGCCTTGCCGGCCTCGGGTTCGGTTGCCTTGTCGGCCTCGGGTTCGGTTGCCTTGTCGGCCTCGGGTTCGGTTGCCTTGTCGGCCTCGGGGGTTTCGCCGGGTTCGCTCGCCTCGCCGGTTTCCGGCATGTCGCGGTTCTTCGGCACGACGGGGTTGAGCAGGGCGGCGATCGGCTCCGACAGCGTCGACAGGTTGCGGCGCAGGCCCGCCCGGCTCTTCGTCGGCTGCGACGGCAGCGTCGGCAGCACGAGCCGCCCTTCCGCGCGCCGCGGCGGCCAGGCGAGGACCAGCAACGCCAGCAGGAACCCAGCCGCCCCGAGCATGAGCAGCCCGCCGGCCGTCGGCCCGATCCACGCCGGCGTCAGCCGCGCCGTCACCGTCGCGTCGATCCCGGCGGTGCCGTCCGCGTTCATGACCACGAGTGCCAGGTGCCGCCCCCGCAACGCCGACGGCGACCAGGTCAGCTCCGCCGCCCCACCGGCCGTGACGCTCTTCGCCAGCCAGAACGTCTGCTCCCCCGGCGCCCCGCTGCCCACGTTCGGGTTCCCGGCCGCGCCGCCGCTCGTCACGGAGTTCGGGTCGTTCACGTTCGGGTCGGCGGCGGTCGCGCCGGGGACCTCGGACCCCGCCGTGCCGGGCGCTGTCACACCGGGACCCGCAACGGCCGGCCCTGTGACACCGGGCTCAACGTCACCAGGCGCCGCGGTGGCGGTCTCGCCGGCGCTGGGCTCTTCGGCACCGGGGACGGTCGCGGCGGGAGTCGCCGCGCCGGGAACCGCGGGCTCCGTCGTCGCCGGGTCGCTCGCGCCGCCCTGCGCCTGCCCGGCCTGAGACCCGGCGGTGCCGGGCTTCGCGGCATTCGCCGCGGCCGCCCGGGTCTCGACCTCCGTGAACTCGACCGGCAACGGCCCCCGCGCCAGCCGCACCCGGTCGATCCGGGCCTGCACCTTGCCGTCGAGGTACCGCCCTACCGCTGCTTCCGGAGCCAGCCCGATGAACAGGGGGCCGCTGGAGCCGACCGCCGACAGGCTGAGCGTCGTCTGCCCACCCCGCGCGAACGGCGCATCGGCTCGCAGCAACGCGTCGACGTCAGGCACCACCACCGCGCGCCCCCCGGAGCGCAACCGCTCCAACCGCGCCGTGAACGTGTCATCCCCCGCACGATGCTCCATGGCCACCCAGAGTCCGCCCCCAGCCAGCCCCAGCGGCACCGCGATGAGCAGCAACAGCGCGCCGACACCTGCCCGAACCAGACGCACGACCATGGCAGCGGCCCCTTCCCCCAGCAATCCGAAGCCGACAATACCGCCAAAAAACCCGCGAATTACCTTCTTTCGCCGCAAACCCACTAGGCGGCGCCGAATTACCACGCCCATGCACGAAGATCCCGATCCACCGCCCCGACCAGCACCTCCCCACACCAGAGCAGGCCGTCGATCCCCACCCTGCCCGCGCCAGCCACCACTGCCCCGCGCCCCCGCCTCTGGCCCCCACCCCCGCGGCGCCCAGCACACAGCACCTACCGCCCCAACACCCCGCAGCGCGTTGATCAAAGCCTGAATCCGGCCGTCCCGACGACCGCTCCTGTCCTTCGATCAACCCAGCCACCCAAGCACCGGCAAACGGCAGCACGAGAACCAGGAAGCCAGCAGCGAGGATCGGCAAGCCGACGGCACCGGGGTCGGCGTCGCACAGGTGGTGCCCGGTCCGGCAAGCAGCGATTTCCTCGCCCAATGCTGGCGGCTGCCACCAACGCGCCGCTCAGCCCACGGCGACGCCACGGACGCGCCGCTCAGCCCACGGCGACGCCACGGACGCGCCGCTCAGCCCACGGCGACGCCACGGACGCGCCGCTCAGCCCACGGCGACGCCATGGACGCGTCGCGCTGGCCACGGGCGCCGCTACATCCGCTGGCACATCGATCAACTGCCGGCACCCCGAGCACAGGCAACGGGGTGCACGGCAGCCGACCCGGAGCTCGCGGCTCGCGGGAACCCCGAAGCCCGCACATCGCCGGCGCAGACACGACCGGCCAGCACAGCAATCAACCAGCCAGCGCCGCGATCAACGACCAGACCAGCGGCACCGGCCGACGACCGGCCCTGCGGGGGCAGCCAGCATCGCGATCAACGGCCGACCCAACGGGACCGGCCAACGGCCCAACCCAGCGCGGCCGAGCGCGGCCGGGCAGGGCGAGCAGGGCGAGGTCAGCGGGCGGGTGTCAGCTACGGATCGGGACCTGGACGGCGATGGTGGTCTGGTTGAGTTCGTCGACGCGGACGGTGAACTTCAGCTCCCACGTCCCCGCCGGCGTCAGGGTCACCGAGCCGGTGGCGTGGTCGGGGGTGATGGGCAGGGTCGGCAGGACGATGGGTTCGATGCCCTTGGCCGGCAGGGCGGCGGTCGCCTTCCACTCCGCGACGGTCTGCGGGCCCGAGCCGTCGGGCTTGAGGGCATACAGGTGGACGGTGTTGGGGCCGACGCGGCCCGGGGAGACGTCGACCTCGAGCTTCACCAGGTTGGTCGTGACGGTGGTGGTGAAGGGGCCCTCCGCCCCGTTGTCGCCGGCCGCCACGCTGCGGGCCGGGCTCGTCTGCACCAGCACGGACGTGAAGCCGAGCACCACGACGGCGATGAGCACCTCGATCAGCACCGCCCGTCGCAGCCGGGCCCGGTCGGCCGGCTCGGCCGGAGCGTCGGCGACCTCCTCGGAGTCGGACAGGTCGGCCAGGTCCTCCGAGTCCTCGGGGTCGTCAGGGTCATCGGAGTCGTCGAAGTCGGACGGGTCCGTGGCGGCGGGCGTGGGGGCCGGCGTGAAGCGGCGGTTGGTGATGCTGCGGGAATAGGCCGCGACCCCCAGGATCACGGCCAGGAGACCGGCCTTGACCATGACGAGGCGGCCATACGTCGTGCCGGTCAACGCGTCCAGGGTGCCGATCTCGACGAGGGCCTGCGCGGTGCCGGCGAGGACCAGCACCGTGATCGCCAGCAGCGCCCAGCCGGACCAGACGGGCACGATCGCGGTGAGCTCGCGGGTGTCGGCGCGACGCAGCAGGAACGCGAACAGCATCAGCAGGCCGCCGAGCCACACCGCCATCGCGGCGAGGTGCGCGGCGTCGGCGACGACGGTCAGCGTCGGCACCGGCGAGGCGCTCGGGTGCCCGGAGATCGGCCAGGTCGCGAGGCCGACGACGCCGAGGATGACGAGCAGCGTCTGGTCGATCTTGCCGGCGCGGCCGGCGATGAGGGGGCGCAGCAGCACCGCGACTGCGATCGCGACGGCGATGCGGATCAGGTGGGCGGCGCCGAACGTGGTGCCGAGCACCTCGCGGGCGGCGGTCGAGGAGACGTCGAACAGGGAGGTGCCGGAGGTGTACGGGATCTGCAGGTACAACTCCAGGGCGGCGCTGAACACGAGCAGCCCGGCGCCGGTCAGGGCCACCCTGCCGGGGTCTCGGGCGGAGAGCCGCCGCGGCCAGAGGGCGAACAGGACCAGCGTCGGGCCGACCAGCAGGATCAGGCCGGCGAAGCCGATGAACCGCGCGACGGACATCGCGTTCTTCACCACGGCGTCGGTCTTGACGTCGGCGCCGGCGTCGTTGCCGCCGGGCACGGCGGAGACCTGGCCGTAGGAGAAGCTGTAGCCGCCGCTCACGGGGTGGCTGTCGGCGGAGATGACCCGGTAGCTGACGAGGTAGGTGCCCTTCGGGCCGCCGGACTTGAGCGGGATGACGAGCTCGGTGTCGCGCGCGGCGGGCTTGCCCGTGTCGGCTCGGCTGCCGTCGGGCGCGATGACCCGGATCTTGTCGGCGACGATGCGCACGGGCTCGCTGAAGGTCAGCGTGATCTCGCCGGGCAGCTGGTCCACGACCGTGCCGGCGACGGGCGCGGTGCGCTCGATGATCGCGTGCGCGCCCGCGGGCGAGGCGGGGAGCAGCAGGATCAGCAGCGCCCCGAAGAGCGTCGCCAGGGGGATGGACCAAGCGCGGCGGGTCATGCCGACCATGATTTCGCGAATTTCTCGGAGGTGCTGCCGCGGGGGTCGGGTTTATACGATCCGTCACGTTGCCGGGACGCACCGCTATGCGCCGTCATGGATGTCACCGCCGCGCGATAGAGTGCCGAACCATGACGACCACACGCCTGGAGCCGGGTGACACCGCTCCCGATTTCACGCTGCAGACGGATCGCGACGAGCCCCTGTCGCTCGCCGACCTCCGGGGGCGCAAGGTCGTCCTCTATGCCTATCCGGCGGCGATGACGCCCGGCTGCACCAAGCAGGCGTGCGACTTCCGTGACAATCTCGCCTCGCTCAAGGCCGCCGGCTACGAGATCGTCGGCATCTCGCCGGACTCCCCGGCGAAGCTGGCCCAGTTCCGCGAGCGCGACGCGATCACGTTCCCGCTCGTGTCGGACCCGGACCGGGCGGTCCTCAAGGCATACGGCGCGTTCGGCGAGAAGCAGAACTACGGCCGCACGGTGCTGGGCGTGATCCGCTCGACCTTCGTCATCGACGAGAAGGGGCAGATCGAGCGCGCGCTGTACAACGTGAAGGCCACAGGACACGTGGCGAAGCTCCGCCGGGACTTAGGACTGGACTGACGCGTCGCGCAAACACATCGGTAATGCGGCTGAAACGGGCCGTGCCTAGCCTCTCGCCATGGCGGACATCTTCGACGACTATTCGATGTCCGGGGCCATGTTCGAGGCGTGGGACGAGATGTTCGAGCGCCCCGGTCTGCCGCGGTCGCCGTACCGTTCGCTGTTCGCCGCGCTGCAGCCGCTCGCCCCGGCCGACCTGAGGTTCCGCGCCGACCAGCTGGCCCGGGTCTTCACGGACCGGGGGGTCACGTTCGCCTATGCGGGCGAGGAGCGTCCCTTCCCGCTGGACCTGATCCCCCGGATCCTCGACGCCCACGAGTGGGACCTGCTGACCGCGGCCGTGCAGCAGCGGGTCAAGGCGCTCGAGGCGTTCCTCGCCGACATCTACGGCGCCGGGCGCGTGTTCGCCGACGGCGTCGTGCCCCGGAAGCTGATCACCACCAGCGCGCACTTCCACCGCCAGGCATACGGCATCGAGCCGGCCAACGGGGTCCGCGTGCACATCAGCGGCGTCGACCTGATCCGGGACGAGGAGGGCAGGTTCCGCGTCCTGGAGGACAACCTGCGCATCCCGTCCGGGGTGTCGTACGTGATCGAGAACCGCCGTGCGCTGACCCACACGATGCCGGCGTTGTTCGCCGAGGCGCGGGTCAGGCCGGTCGACGACTACCCGGCCCGGCTCCTGGCGGCGCTGCGGGCCGCGGCGCCGGAGGGCGTCGAGGACCCCACGGTGGTCGTGCTGACGCCGGGCGTCTACAACGCCGCGTACTTCGAGCACGCGCTGCTCGCCCGGCTGATGGGCGTGGAGCTGGTGGAGGGGCGCGACCTCGTCTGCAGCGGCAACCGGGTCCGGATGCGCACCACGCAGGGCGAGCGGCCGGTGCACGTGGTGTACCGGCGGGTCGACGACGAGTTCATCGACCCGTTGCACTTCCGGCCCGACTCGGTGATCGGCTGCCCGGGCATCGTCAACGCGGCCCGCGCGGGGCAGGTCACGCTCGCCAACGCGGTGGGCAACGGCGTCGCCGACGACAAGCTCGTCTACACGTACGTGCCGGACCTCATCCGGTACTACCTGTCGGAGGAGCCACTCATCGACAACGTCGAGACGTTCCGGCTGGACGACCGCGACCCGGAGGTCCTCCACGACGTGCTCGGCCGGCTCGACCAGCTCGTGCTGAAGCCGGTCGACGGCGCGGGCGGCAAGGGCATCGTGATCGGCCCGCAGGCGTCGGACGAGACCCTCGCCGCGCTCAGGACGCAGGTCGAGCGGGACCCGCGGGGCTGGATCGCGCAGCGGCCGGTGGCGTTGTCGACGTCGCCGACGCTGCTCGGGGACCGGGTCGCGCCGCGCCACATCGACCTGCGGCCGTTCGCGGTCAACGACGGCGACGAGATCTGGCTGGTGCCCGGCGGCCTGACCCGCGTCGCGTTGCCGGAGGGCGCGCTGGTCGTCAACTCCAGTCAGGGCGGCGGTTCCAAGGACACCTGGGTGCTCGCGCATCCGACCGACCCCGCGCCGTCAGTACCGCAGAAACACAAACTGCCAGAGCCGCGTGAGGCCGGTGGCGGGCCCCGCGACTCCGGCCCGGCCGCCGCGCAGCTCGCCGGTCAACAGCAGCAGCAACAGTAGGAGGGGCCGTGCTCAGCCGCATCGCGGAGTCCCTGTTCTGGATCGGCCGCTACGTCGAGCGCGCCGACGACACCGCCCGCATCCTCGACGCGTTCCTCGGCCGGCTCCTGGAGGACCCGTGGGCCGACGAGGACGCCGCGTGCCGGACGCTGATGTCGGTGCTCGGCGCGCCCGCGCCGCAGGACCGGCGGATCACCACGGGCGACGTGCTGGAGCTGCTCGCGTTCGACGCGGAGGACCCGAGCGCGATCTCCGGCGCGATCGTCGCCGCCCGTGACAACGCGCGCGGTGTCCGCGAGACGATCTCCAGCGAGATGTGGGAGTGCCTCAACGTCACCTGGCACACGCTCGCGTCCCGGCGGGTCGCGGCCGAGCGGCTCGGACCGACCGTGTTCCTCAGCTTCGTCCGGGAGCGTTCGGCGGTACTGGCAGGGCTGGCCGAATCCACGATGAGCCGCGACGACGGATGGCGGTTCCTCGTGCTGGGGCGCAGCCTGGAGCGCGTCGACATGACCGCACGGCTGCTGTCGATCCAGACCAACACCACGGACGAGATCACGGGCTGGCGGACCGTGCTGCGCTCCTGCGGCGCCGACGAGGCGTTCCTGCGCACCCACGGCGGCACGTTCGACCCGCAGCGGGTCACGGAGTTCCTGCTGCTGGACCGGCTGTTCCCGCGGTCGGCGCTGCACGCGCTGGGCACCGCCGAGCAGTGCCTGCGCGAGCTGGCGCCGACGACCGAGCGGGCCGGCGTCACCGACGCGGCACGCCGGCCGATCGGGCAGATCCGCACCCGGCTCGAGTACGCCGACACCGCCACCCTCCTGGCGGAGCTGCCGCAGCACCTGCGGGCGCTGCAACAGACCTGCGCCACGGCCAGCGCGGCGATCACGGCCCGCTACTTCCCGCAGTCAACCCCCGTCACCTGGGGCACCGTCGCATGGGGTGGATCATGAGTTGGCGTCTCAAGATCAGGCATGTCACCGGCTACCGGTACGCGGGCACCGTCTCCGCGTCCTACAACGAGGCGCGGCTGACCCCGCTGACGCTGCCCTGGCAGACCACGCTGTTCAGCCAGGTCGAGGTCACGCCGGGGGCGACGACCTACCGGTACCACGACTACTGGGCGACGCAGGTGACCGCGTTCGACCTGCACCGGCCGCACCAGCAGCTGCGGGTCGTGTCCAGCAGCCTCGTCGAGGTGACGCCGCCGCCCCGGCCGGTCGTCGACCTCGGCTGGTCGGAGCTGGCCTCCGACGCGGTCCTCGACACCCACGCGGAGCTGCTGACGGAGCGCCCGCTGACGGCCGTCGACGCCGATCTGGCCGGCGAGGCATGGGACGCGGTCGCCGGCAGGTCGCCGAAGGCCTCCGCCGAGGCGTTGTCGCATTGGGTACGGGAGAACGTCGCCTACGTGCCCGGATCCACCGGCGTGCAGACGAGCGCCCAGGAGGCGTGGAAGCTGCGCAAGGGGGTCTGCCAGGACATCGCGCACCTGACCGTCGGGCTGCTGCGGGCCAGGGGCGTCCCGGCCCGGTACGTGTCGGGCTATCTGCACCCGAAGGCCGAGGCGGAGATCGGCGAGACGGTCGCGGGGCAGAGCCACGCCTGGGTCGAATGGTGGACCGGCGATTGGACCGGCTTCGATCCCACGAACGGGATCCCGGTCGGCCCGCGGCACGTGGTGGTCGCCCGGGGACGCGACTACGACGACGTGCCGCCACTGCGCGGCGTCTATCACGGCGCGCCGAGCAAACACCTCGGGGTCACCGTCGAGATCACGCGCCTGGCCTGAGTAGAGTGATGCCCGGTCATACGCGGGGCCGTAGCCCAATGGCAGAGGCACACGGTTTAGGTCCGTGCCAGTGTGAGTTCGACTCTCACCGGCCCCACGTTTATCTCGGATGAATTTCGTCGTACCCGGCTCGTACACTCGGCCGCATCATGACGAAGCTGAATCAGATCATCGCGGTCGAGAAGGGCGTCAAGTCGCGCTCCTTCCAGGAACTGACCGACGCGCACCACGTGCTGCAGAAGCCCGCCCTGCTCGCGGGCATCGCGCGCACCTACCGCCCGAAGGACGAGGAGGGCGAGCAGCTGCCGCCCGAGTCCACCCGCGTGCAGGTCAAGGCCGACGAGATCCTGCGGCAGACCGCCACCATCCTGACCCGGCTCTTCGACGTCACCGCGACGAAGGACTGGACCAACTGCGTCGCCCGCGCCGACGTCGTCGTCGACGGCACACCGCTGCTGCGGGACGTGCCGGTGTCCTACCTGCTGTTCCTGGAGAAGCAGCTGGTCGACCTGCTGACGTTCGTGCGGAAGCTGCCGGTGCTCGACGCGTCCGAGTCGTGGGTGTATGACGCCTCCGCGGACTGCTATGCGACCGAGCCGACGCAGACCACCCGGACCAAGAAGATCCCGCGCAACCACGTGAAGGCCGAGGCCACGGAGAAGCACCCGGCGCAGGTCGAGGTGTACTACGAGGACGTCGTGATCGGCTACTGGAAGACCGTGAAGTTCTCCGGCGCGCTGCCCGCCCAGCGGGTCAACGAGCTGGTGGAGCGGGTCGAGAAGCTCCAGGCCGCGGTGAAGTTCGCCCGCGAGGAGGCCAACGGCGCGGAGGTCGTGCAGCAGGAGGCCGGCGAGAAAGTGTTTCGCTTCCTCTTCTCCTGACGACTAGGATCGGTGGTGCGCAAGGAGCGCAGACTGAACCTGAGGCTCAGTTTGACAGGTGCGCGCGGTGTCAATGTGAAGGTTCGATTCCTTCCGCCGTCACTCGTGACGGCGTAGCCCAATGGCAGAGGCGGCCGCGGGAGCCGAAACACAAACTCAACTTCTCGCTCCAGTCTGAGCATTCGTCGCTCAACACCGGATCGACCGATCGCAGACCTCGTCGTCGAGGCTACGGGTTCAACTCCCGTTCGGGCCTCCAAGCACGGCCCGATAGCTCAATCGCAGAGCGCGACGCCTTCAAGCTGATCTGCGATCTTAAACGTGCCGGTGTGTGCAATTGGGCGGCAAATCGAGGCCCGGGGATGGATACTCCCCGGGCTTCACCAATTCCGGCGTCAGCGGGCGCTGCTGCGCATCCGATTCAGGGCCGCCTCGGCCTCGTCGGGGTCGTCGACGCTGATCGTGAACTGGCGACCGGCGAAGTCGAACAGGAGCGCCGGCCCCGACCGTACGATGACCGCCCGGCCGCGACCGGGAATCCAGGTCCACCCCCATCGCTGGGCGATGCTGGACTGCACGTCGACGGCGCGCAGGCTGTTGACCATGCGCAGCGGCACCTGGATCGGCGGCATCGGCAGCAGCCCGTGCCGGATGCGGACGTTGTACATGCTGATCTGCACGCTGACGTGCGCCATCGCGGCGGCCCAGACCAGGGCGGCGAGCGCGGCGACGAACAGCAGCGCGGCGGCCGCCAGGGTCTTCGGCCGGTCGAACGGGTGCTCCGGGAAGAGCGTCACGGCCGCGGCGGCGCAGGCCACCGCCACGAGGGCGCCGACACCGGCGCGGCGGTGCCCGATCGCCTGTCCCGACCACAGCAGAAACGACACGGGCGTTGTTCTACCAGAGGCGCCGCCTCATGCGGCGCGGGCCCTGACGGCGTCGGCGAGGTGGGCCAACGACTGCACGACGGCGTTGCTGCCCTCGCCGCCGTGCAGCATCTTGCGGGGCTCGCGGATGCGTTCGACGCCGATGGCGTGGGCGCCGGCCCGCTGCGTGGCGGACATGGCCGAGAAGGTCGCGCACACGACCGCCGTCTCGGCCGGGTGGGCGCCGATCGCCTCCAGTACAGGAGCCATCGTGCGGACGGCGGGGTGTCGCATCGCGAATCCCCGGCCCAGTGCCGGCCCGACCAGGGCGCGCAGGCCGTGGTGCTGCAGGAAGCGACCCACCGCCGACTCGCTGTGCGGTGCGTAGACGGTGACGGCGCGGCCGGTGGCGCGGCAGGCCTCGAGGAGGGCGGGCGCGCCGGCCGTGATCGGTGCCTGCCCGGCCGCGTCGAGCTCCGCGTCGTGGACGAGCTGCTCGGCGCGCCTGCCGAGGTCCTCGCCTGCGGTGTACGCCTCGGCCAGCATGTCGAACGGGTTGCCGCTCACGCCGACCATGATCGAAATCTGGTGGCCGGTGTCCAGCAGCATCTCGCGGATCTGCCCGGCGACGGCCTCGGGCTCGGGCAGCAGGTTGCCGAGCACGCTGAACGTCAGCACCACGTGCCCGGTCCGGTCGAGGATCTCGGCGAGGTGGGGCCGGACCCGCAGGGGCGTCACCCCTTGATCATGACCTGTCACCCGCCCCGCCGGGTCCGTTATGCCACGATCACCTCGTCGCCCACAGCGATCTTGCCCTCGCGGTCAGGGATGAGGTTGACGCCGAACAGCAGGCCTTCCGGGAAGCGGCGGCGCTCGCCGAGCACGCGCAGCGGCTGGCGGCCCTTCTCGCCGGTCTCCGGGTCGATGGTGGTCAGGACGCAGCGGCTGCACGCCTTCGGCACCCGGAACGACACGTCGCCGATGACGACCCGCCGGCCGATCCAGGTGTCCTCGGCCCAGGCGGGCGCGCCGCCGACGACCACGTTGGGCCGGAAGCGGGTCATCTCGACGGGCTCGTCGCCGCCCTCGACCAGCCAGTCGTTGACGGCGTCGAGCGAGGCCGCGTTGGCCAGCAGCAGCGGGAAGCCGTCGGCGAAGCTGACCCGGTCGCCGGGCTCGCTGTAGTCCGGCTCGACCGGGCGGCGGGTCGGGTCGTCGAGCCAGACGAGGCTGACGGGGCGGCCGATCACGCCGGAGATCCACCGGTCGGCGGCCTCCCCGGCCGGCGTGGCGGCGATCGACAGGAAGAAGTGCCGGACGTCCGTGGTGGCGCCTCGCGGCGACGGAACCCACAGGTCCGGGGCGCCGGGCGCCCGCAGTGTCAGCCCGCCGTCGCGCGACTCGGGCCGGATGCGCCCGAGGGCCGGGGTGTCACGCTGGGTGACGAGCTTCGCGGCGCCGTCGACGACGAGCCAGCGGCGGTCGCCGGCCAGCCCCCACGGCTCCACCTCGGCGGAGGCCGCCTCCACTCGATAGCAGCTCTTGACGGGGTAGGTAGCCAGGTAGGTCAACCGCACGCCGCGAGCGTCGCACGCCGACCCCGTGGTTAGGCAACACTATGAATGAGTTGATGCGCTTGACTCGATCATGAATGTACTCTTACATTCGGGCGGTGACTTCGGAGATGGAGCGGCGACTGCTGGAGCTGTTCGACGGGCAGCGGCTCACGCCTGCCCAGCGGCGCATCGCCCGCTGCCTGGTCGACAACGCCGGCCAGGCCGGCTATCTGTCCAGCGGCGACGTGGCCACGCTCGCCGGGGTGAGCCAGCCGTCGGTCACCAGGTTCGCCACGGCTCTTGGCTTCGACGGCTATCACGCGCTCCGCGACGAGATCCGGGTCACGTTCGACGGTTACCAGCACCGCCCGCCCCGCGACGACGAGCCCGTCGAGACCGAGACCAACCAGTTCCAGCAGGCGCTGGGCGCCGAGATCGCCAACCTGCAGCGCCTCGCCGACGCGCTCGCCGACCCCAAGCCGCTCGCCGAGGCGGGCCGGGTGCTCATCGGCAGCCGGCCGCTGCCCGTGTTCGGCATGCGGGCCGCCCGCGCCCTGGCGACGGCGTTCAGCTACTTCGCCGCCAAGGTCCACCCCGACGTGCGGCCGCTGCACGAGCACGGCAGTCTGCTGGCGGATCGGCTGGATCAGGCACGCGCGGCGGGCGCAGTTGCGATGCTGGCGTTTGTGCTGCCCCGGTATCCGCGCGAGGCGGTCGACGCGCTGCGGGAGGCACGCGCCGCCGGTCTCACCGTCGTGACCGTCACGGACTCGCCGGTCAGCCCCGCCGCCGCCGAGTCCGACATCGTCCTGCCCGCGCCCGTCGGGTCGCGGCTGGTGTTCGACTCCCACAGCGCACCGACGGCGATGGTGACGATGCTGCTGCAGGCCATGTGCGACGCCGCCCCGACCGAGACCCAGGCCCGACTCGAGGCGTTCGAGCGGGCCGCCGCCACCCGCCAGGTCTTCCTGCCCTAACCCGAGGAGTTCGATGGAGACGGTCCGTGCCCCTCGCGGCACCAAGCTGACGGCCCGGGGCTGGCAGCAGGAAGCCGCGCTGCGCATGCTGATGAACAACCTCGACCCCGACGTCGCCGAGCGGCCGCAGGACCTGGTCGTCTATGGCGGCACGGGCAAGGCGGCGCGCGACTGGCCGTCGTTCCGCGCGCTGGTGCGCACGCTCACGACGCTGGCGCCCGACGAGACGATGCTGGTGCAGTCCGGCCGCCCCGTCGGCGTGCTGCAGACCCACGAGTGGGCGCCGCGGGTGCTGATCGCCAACTCCAACCTCGTCGGCGACTGGGCGACCTGGCCCGAGTTCCGGCGCCTCGAAGCGCTCGGCCTGACCATGTATGGACAGATGACCGCCGGCTCCTGGATCTACATCGGCACCCAGGGCATCCTGCAGGGCACCTACGAGACGTTCGCGGCGGTGGCGGCCAAGCGCTTCGGCGGCACCCTCGCCGGCACGCTGACGCTCACCGCGGGCTGCGGCGGCATGGGCGGCGCCCAGCCGCTCGCCGTCACGATGAATGGTGGCGCCTGCCTGATCGTCGACGTCGACCGCACGCGTCTGGAGCGGCGGGTCGCGACCCGCTATCTCGACGTCATCGCCGACTCGCTCGAAGAAGGGGTGCGGCTCGCGGTCGAGGCGCAGATCGCCCGGCGGGCGCTGTCGGTCGGCGTCGTCGGCAACGCCGCGCTGCTGCTGCCCGAGCTGCTGCGCATGGGCGTGCCGGTCGACATCGTCACCGACCAGACCTCCGCGCACGACCCGCTGTCCTACGTGCCGAGCGGGGTCGATCCCGGCGACGCCGCCGACTACGCGGCGAAGAAGCCCGAGGAGTTCACCGAGCGGGCCCGCCACTCGATGGCCCGCCACGTCGAGGCGATGGTCGGGTTCCTCGACCGGGGCGCCGAGGTCTTCGACTACGGCAACTCGATCCGCGGCGAGGCGCAGCTGGGTGGGTTCGACCGGGCGTTCGCGTTCCCCGGCTTCGTCCCGGCGTACATCCGGCCGCTGTTCTGCGAGGGCAAGGGCCCCTTCCGCTGGGCCGCCCTGTCGGGCAACCCGGCCGACATCGCCGCCACCGACCGGGCCGTGCTCGACCTCTTCCCCGACAACGACTCACTGCACCGCTGGATCCGCATGGCCGGCGAGCGGGTCGCGTTCCAGGGGCTGCCCGCCAGGATCTGCTGGCTCGGGCAGGGCGAGCGCGACAAGGCCGGCCTGAGGTTCAACGAGATGGTCGCCGACGGCACCGTCGAGGCGCCGCTGGTGATCGGCCGCGACCACCTCGACACCGGCTCCGTCGCCTCGCCCTACCGGGAGACCGAGGCGATGCGCGACGGCTCCGACGCGATCGCCGACTGGCCCCTGCTCAACGCGCTGGTCAACACCGCCTCCGGCGCGTCGTGGGTGTCGATCCACCACGGCGGCGGCGTCGGGATCGGCCGCTCGATCCACGCCGGGCAGGTCTCCGTCGCCGACGGCACGGAGCTCGCCGCGCAGAAGCTCGCCAGGGTCCTGACCAACGATCCGGCGATGGGCGTGCTCCGGCACGTCGACGCCGGCTATGACGAGGCCACCGAGGTCGCCGGGCAGGCGGGGCTGCGGGTGCCGATGGGAGAGACGTCATGACGATGACCGGTGAGCGGTTCGCGGCGCTGTGGGGTTCGCTCAGCCCCATCGGCATGGCCGGCGGCGACGGCGGCTACCTGCGGCACTCGTGGACGGACGCCGACATGGTGTGCCGGGAGTGGTTCATCGAGGAGGCGATCGACCGCGACCTGGAGGTGGAGGTCGACCGCAACGGCAACCTGTGGGCCTGGTGGGGCGCCCCCGACGGCGAAGGCGCCGTCGTCACCGGCAGCCACCTCGACTCGGTGCCGCACGGCGGTGGCTATGACGGGCCGCTCGGCGTCGTCTCCGGGCTGCTCGCCGTCGACCGGCTCCGCGAGCGGGGCGTCACACCCACCCGCCCCCTGGCCGTGGTGGTCTTCACCGAGGAGGAGGGGGCCCGCTTCGGCGTGCCGTGCCTCGGCTCCCGCCTGCTCACCGGCGCGTTCGACCCGGCGCAGGCGCTGCGGCTGCAGGACCGCGACGGGATCCACCTGGCCGAGGCGATGGGCAAGGCCGGCCTCGACGTCGACGCGCTCGGCCCCGACCCCGACCGGCTGGCCCGCATCGGCGCCTTCGTCGAGCTGCACGTCGAGCAGGGCCGCGCCCTCGACGTGCTCGAAGCCCCGGTCGGGGTGGCGAGCGGGATCTGGCCCCACGGGCGCTACCGGCTCGACTTCTCCGGCGAGGGCAACCACGCCGGCACGACCCGGATGCTCGACCGGCACGACCCGATGCTCACCCTCGCGCACACCGTCCTCGCCGCCGACGAGACCGCCAGGTCGCACGGCGCCCACGCCACGGTCGGCCGGGTGGACGTCGCGCCCAACGCGACCAACGCGATCGCCGCCCGAGCCTCGGCGTGGCTGGACGCGCGCGCCGCCGACACCGACACCCTCGACCGGCTCGTCAACGCGATCCGCCAGCGCGCCGAGGAGCGCGCCATGCACGACGGCACCCACGTCGCCCTGCACGCCGAGTCGGTGACCGGGGAGGTGGCCTTCGCCGGCGACGTCAGCCGCCTGGCGGCGCTGGAGCTCGGCGTCCCGGTCCTGCCGACCGCCGCCGGCCACGACGCGGGCGTCCTGTCGAAGCACGTCGACACCGCCATGCTCTTCGTCCGCAACCCGACCGGCATCTCGCACGCCCCGCAGGAGTCTGCCACGGACGCGGACTGCGCGGCCGGCGTCGAGAAGCTCACCGACCTGCTGGCCCGGCTGTGCCGATGAGCCCTTCCACCGCCCCGTCGCGCTTCCACTGCGAGTGGGCGTGGCTCGCGGACGGCCTCGCGGCCGACGTGCTGATCGAGGTGGCCGACGGGCGGTTCACCACCGTCACGCCCGGCGTGCCGCTGGCCGCCGGGCTCGACGTGGTCTGGTTGCCGGGGGTGACGCTGCCGGGGTTCGCCAACGCGCACTCGCACGCGTTTCACCGGGCGCTGCGCGGGCGGACGCACGGGGGGCGGGGCACGTTCTGGACGTGGCGCGAGCAGATGTACGCGGTGGCCGCCGCGCTGGACCCCGACTCCTATCACCGGCTCGCCCGGGCCGTGTACGCCGAGATGGCCCTGGCCGGCATCACCTGCGTCGGCGAGTTCCACTACCTGCACCACGGCCCCGGCGGCACGCCCTATGACGAGCCCAACGCGATGGGCGAGGCCCTGATCGCCGCGGCCGCCGACGCCGGCATCAGGATCACGCTGCTGGACACGCTGTACCTGACGTCGAGCGTCGACGGCCGGCCGCTGGAAGGGGTCCAGCGCCGCTTCGGCGACGCCGGCGTCGACGGCTGGGCGGACCGCGTCGGCCGGCTCGCCGCACGACCGCACGCGAAGATCGGCGCCGCGGCGCACAGCGTGCGGGCCGTTCCGGCGGCGGCGCTCACCGAGTTCGCCAGGCACACCGAGGGGGTGCCGGTGCACGTACACCTGTCGGAGCAGCGCGCGGAGAACGATGCCTGCCTGGCGGTCCACGGCCGCACCCCCACGGAGCTGCTCGCCGACCGCGGGCTGACCGGGCCGCGGGTGACCGCCGTCCACGCGACCCACCTCACCGACACCGACCGCACCGAGCTGGGCGACTCCGGCACCGGGGTGTGCTTCTGCCCCACCACCGAGCGGGACCTCGCCGACGGCATCGGCCACGCCCGCTCGCTGACCGACGCGGGCAGCCCGCTGTCGCTCGGCAGTGACAGCCACGCCGTGATCGACCCGTTCGAGGAGGCGCGCGGCGTCGAGATGCACGAGCGCCTGCACACCGAGCACCGCGGCCACTTCACCGGCGCCGACCTGATCACCGCCGCGACCGCCACCGGCCACGCCGCCCTCGGCTGGACCGACGCGGGCACCATCACCCCCGGCGCCCGCGCCGACCTCGTCACGGTCTCGCTGACCTCTCCCCGCACCGCCGGCTGCGATCCGGCCGCCGTCGTGTTCGCCGCGACCGCCGCCGACGTCCGCCACGTCGTCACCGACGGCCGCGTCATCGTCCGCGACGGCGCCCACCTCACCGTCCCCGACGTCGGCGCCACCCTGACCGACGCCCTCCACACCACACTCACCGGCAGCCTGCGATGACCCCCACACCCGCCACCAGCACCAACCACAGCGGCGAACCCGTCGCCGCGAGCTTCCCCGCGACCGCCACCACCAGCCGCCACATCGCCGTCGCCAGCCGCGTCATCGTGCCCGACATCGGCGCCGCCGCCCTCCACACCACTCATCGGCGGCCAGCAATGAAATCCGCACCCGCCACCGTCGCCACCAACAGCAGCGAACCTTCTGCCGTGATCTTCGCCGTCACCGCCGGCCGCCGTGCCGCCGTCGACGGCCGCGTCCTCGCCTGTGACGGCGCCCGCCCCGCCGCGTCCGGTGTCGGCGCAGCACTGGCCGGCGCGCCGGCAGCCGCTTCGACCGGCGGGTGGCCGGCGTCTGACCGCCCCGGGCGGGGAACCGCGACCCGCGTAGGTCGACGGCGGCGGTCGCCGGCGACGAGGGCGACGCCCGCCACCGGCTTCAACGCAGCCCGAGCCGCCACGCCGGTCAGGGCAGCGGCCAGAGCGACGCTCACCGCCGGTTTCAGTGCAGCCCGAGCCGCCACGCCGGTCGGGGCAGCGGTCAAGGCGACGCCCACCACCAGCCTCAACACAACCCGAACCACCACACCGGTCAGGGCAGCGGCCAGAGCGACACCCACCACCAGCCTCAACCCAACCCGAACCACCACGCCGGTCAGGACAGGTGGGAGAGCGACGCTCGCTGCCGGTGGGCTGGGCGATGGTCGTCGGACCGTGCGGGGTGTCGGCGACGTGGGGATCGGGGGGCGGGGATGAGGTCGATGCTCGTCACCAACATCGGTGAGCTGGTCACGTGTGTGCCGGGGCAGGGTGAGGGTCCGCTCGGGATCAGGCGGCAGGCGGCGCTCGTGGTCGACGATCGCAAGGTGGCGTGGATCGGCCGGGCGGCCGACGCGCCGCCGGCTGACGGGCGGGTGGACGCGGGCGGGGGTGCGGTCGTGCCCGGGTTCGTCGACAGCCACGCGCACCTGGTGTTCGCCGGTGACCGGGCCGGGGAGTTCGCCGCAAGGATGGCGGGTGAGCCGTACACGGGCGGCGGCATCCGCACGACGGTCGGGGCGACCAGGGCGGCCGGCGACGAGCAGCTGCGGACCAACGTGGCGCGGCTGCGGCAGGAGGCGCTGCGGCAGGGCACCACCACGATGGAGATCAAGTCTGGGTACGGGTTGACGGTCGCCGACGAGGCGCGGTCGTTGCGGATCGCGCGGGAGTTCAGCGCCGAGACGACGTTCCTGGGGGCGCATGTGGTGCCGGCCGAGTACGCGGGACGGACCGACGACTACGTGAGCCTCGTGTGTGGTCCGATGCTGAGCGCTGCCAGGGGCGCCGGGGCGCGGTGGGTCGACGTGTTCTGCGAGCGGGGGGCGTTCGACGCCGACCATTCCCGCGCGATCCTGACCGTCGGCGCCGCCGCGGGGCTCGGCACCAGGATCCACGCCAACCAGCTGACCGCCGGGCCGGGGGTGCGGCTGGCCGTCGAGCTCGGGGCGGCGTCCGCCGACCACTGCACACACCTCACGCCCGCCGACATCGACGCGCTCGCCGGGTCCGCGACGGTGGCGACGCTGCTGCCGGGGGCGGAGTTCTCGACCCGGTCGCCGTACCCGCCGGCGCGGGCGCTGCTCGACGCCGGCGCGACGGTCGCGCTCGCCACGGACTGCAATCCGGGCTCGTCGTACACGACGTCGATGCCGTTCTGCGTGGCGCTGGCCGTGCGGGAGATGGCGATGACGCCGGCCGAAGCGCTCCTCGCGGCCACCGCCGGCGGCGCCGCCGCACTGCGCCGCGACGACATCGGGCAGCTGCGGGTCGGCGCGCGCGGCGACCTCGCGATCCTCGACGCACCGTCGTTCCTGCACCTGGCGTACCGGCCGGGTGTGCCCCTCGTATCCACCGTCATGCTCAATGGGGAGCTGGTTTGATCACCGTCACCGCTTCAGGCATCACCCCCGCCGACCTCATCGCGGTCGCCCGGGGCAACGCGCGGGTGACCCTCGCGCAGGACGCGCTCGACGCGATGCGCACCAGCCGGTCGATCGTCGACGCCATCGAGCGTGACGGCCGGCCGGTGTACGGCGTCTCGACCGGCTTCGGCGCGCTCGCCAACACGTTCATCGCGCCGGAGCGCCGCGCCGAGCTGCAGCACGCCCTGATCCGCTCCCACGCCGCCGGCATCGGCGCGCCCATGCCGCGGGAGGTGGTGCGGGCGATGATGCTGCTGCGCATCAGATCCCTTGCCATGGGGCGCTCCGGTGTACGGCCGGAGGTCGCGTCCGCCCTGGTCGACCTGCTGAACGCGGACATCACGCCATGGGTGCCGGAGCACGGCTCGCTGGGCGCGTCCGGGGACCTCGCGCCCCTGGCGCACTGCGCGCTCGTGCTCATCGGCGAGGGCTGGGTGCTCGCCAAGGACGGCGCCAGGATCAGCGCCACCGACGCGGGGGTCAGCCCGATCGCCCTGTCGTCGAAGGAGGGCCTGGCGCTGATCAACGGCACCGACGGCATGCTCGGCATGTTGTTGATGGCGATCGCCGACGCGGCCCACCTGTTCACGATGGCCGACGTCACCGCCGCGCTGTCGATCGAGGCGATGCTGGGGTCGGACCGGCCGTTCATGCCCGAGCTGCACACGATCCGCCCGCACCCCGGGCAAGCCGCCTCCGCCGCCAACCTGCACCGCCTGCTGCAGGACTCGCCGATCATGGACTCGCACCGCGACGACCATGAGCACGCCGTGCAGGACGCGTACTCGATGCGGTGCGCGCCCCAGGTCGCCGGCGCCGCCCGCGACACGCTCGAGTTCGCGACGACGGTCGCCGCCCGCGAGCTGCGCTCGATCGTCGACAACCCCGTCGTCCTCACCGACGGCCGGGTCGAGTCGACGGGCAACTTCCACGGGGCGCCGCTCGGGTTCGCCGCCGACTTCCTCGCGATCGCCGCCGCCGAGGTGGGCGCGATCGCCGAACGCCGCGTCGACCGCATGCTCGACGTCTGCCGGTCGCGTGACCTGCCGCCGTTCCTCACGCCCGACGCCGGGGTCAACTCGGGGCTGATGATCGCGCAATACACGGCGGCGGGCATCGTCGCGGAGAACCGGCGCCTCGCGTCCCCGGCGAGCGTCGACTCCCTGCCCACGTCGGGCATGCAGGAGGACCACGTCTCGATGGGCTGGGCCGCGACCCGCAAGCTCCGCACCGTCCTGGACAACCTGTGCAGCATCCTCGCGGTCGAGCTGCTGTCCGCGGTACGGGGGCTGCAACTGCGCGCTCCGCTCACCCCGTCGGTGGCGGGCAGGATCGCGATGGCCGCGGTCGAGGAGCACGCCGGCGGGCCGGGTCCTGACGTGTTCCTCGCCCCGGTCCTGGAGGCGGTGCGGGCGACCATCTCGGGGCCCGCCCTGCGCGCCGCCATCGAGCAGGAGGTCGGCACCCTGGCCTGACGTGTGAGCACCTTCCGGCCGTCGCCGGCGCTGCCTGCGGCGCGCTCAGACACGGGTCGGGGCGGCACGTGATGCGATGTGTCCGCTCCGACCGATGAGCGCGCGGCAGGACCTTCCGACGCATGAGGAAGGCGTGCGGCCGGAACGGCGAGGGCTGTGCGAAACCAGGCCGCGGAACCGCCATGTCGCGATCGGTAGAGCGCGCCGACCCGAGAGCGGCGGCCAAGCCGCGAAACCACCGTGCCAGCGATCAGAGCGCGCCGACCCGAGCAGCGGCGGCCGCGCCGCGAAACCACCATGTCGGCGATCAGAGGGCACCGATCTGAGGGGTGGCGACCAAGCCGCGAAACCGCCAGGTCGGCGGTCAGAGCGCGCCGACCCGAGCAGCGGCGGCCGCGCCGCGAAACCGCCATATCGGCGGTCAGAGGGCACCGACCTGAGGGGTGGCGGCCGGGTGGCGAAGCCGCCAGGACGGTCCGCCGTGGGCTGCGCGCGACAGACCCCGCCTCAGGTTGAGCGGCAGGAACCGCTGGGGTGCCGGAGCATCCGGGGGTTCCTGCCGCTCACGCGGGTGGGTCAGAGGGTGGCGGCCAGGGCGCGGAAGGCCTTGCCGCGGTGGCTGATGGCGTCCTTCTCGGCGGGGGGAAGCTCGGCGGTGGTCAGCTCGTAGCCGGCGGCGACGAAGATCGGGTCGTAGCCGAAGCCGCCGTCGCCGCGGGGGGACCTGATCAGGTGGCCGGGCATCTCGCCGCGGAAGACCTGCTCGCGGCCGTCGGGCCAGACGAGGGCGGCGGCGCAGACGAAGGCGCCGCCCAGGTGCTCGTCGGGGACGTCGGCGACCTGGGCCAGGACGAGGCGGAGGTTGGCGCCGTCGCGGTCGGGGGTGCCGCTGGGCAGGCCCGACCAGCGGGCGCTGAAGACGCCGGGCATGCCGTTGAGGGCGTCGACGGCCAGGCCGGAGTCGTCGCCGACGCTGGGCAGGCCGGTGATGGTGGCCGCCTCGCGGGCCTTGAGCAGGGCGTTCTCCTCGAAGGTGAGGCCGGTCTCCGGGGACTCCGGATACGGGGGCACGTCGTCGAGGCCGACCAGCGAGACGTGCGGCGCGGCCTCGGCAAGGACGCGGCGCAGCTCGACGAGCTTCTTCTGGTTGCGGGTCGCGAGCAGCAGCTTCATCCGGCGATCGCCTTCTGCTGGAGGGTGGTGAGCTCGGCACAGCCGAGGGCGCCCAGGTCGACGAGGAGGTCGAGCTCGGCGCGCGAGAACACGGCCTGCTCGCCGGTGCCCTGGACCTCGACGAAGTCGCCGGCGCCGGTGCAGACGACGTTCATGTCGACGTCGGCGATGACGTCCTCCTCGTAGCAGAGGTCGAGGCGCGGCTCGCCGGCGATGATGCCGACGCTGACGGCGGCGACGGAGCGGTGCAGGACCTGCGCGGGCTTACCGGCGAGCTTCTTGTTGGCGGCCAGGTAGGCGACGGCGTCGGCGAGGGCGACGTAGGCCCCGGTGATGGCGGCGGTGCGGGTGCCGCCGTCGGCCTGCAGGACGTCGCAGTCCAGGACGATCGAGTTCTCGCCGAGGGCCTTGAGGTCGATGCAGGCGCGGAGGCTGCGGCCGATGAGGCGGGAGATCTCGTGGGTACGGCCGCCGATCTTGCCCTTGACGCTCTCGCGGTCGTTGCGGGTCGTGGTGGCGCGGGGCAGCATCGCGTACTCGGCGGTGAGCCAGCCCAGCCCGGAACCCTTCCGCCAGCGGGGCACCCCTTCGGTGACGCTGGCCGTGCACAGCACCCGGGTGTTGCCGAACTCGATGAGCACCGACCCTTCCGGGTGCATGCTCCACTGGCGGGTGATCGATACGGGCCGAAGTTGATCTGCTGCGCGAGCATCCGGACGAGCCATGCGTCCAGCCTAGTCAAACCACCCGGTCGGGCAGCGACAGGCCCGGGGGGAGCTCGGGCGCGAGGTCGGCGGACAGGTTGCCGGCGTCGCGGCGCAACAGCTCCGTGACGGCCAGGCCGAACAGGCCCGGCAGCAGGTCCGTCGAGCGGCGGATCATCCAGCGGGTGCCCTGGGTCGCCATCCACCACGCCTGCGCGGTGCGGGTCGGCGGCGGGCTGCTCGGCGCCGGGTCGGGGCGGGTGCCGATGCCGCCGCCGAGGCGGGCCGCGAGCAGGTCGAAGAACGAGCAGGCGAGGAAGCGGTGCCCCCGTTCGCTCGGGTGGAGGCGGTCGACGCTCCACATGCGGCGGTCGTACGAGTCGGCGTTGCCCGCGGCGTCGAAGTGCACGGTGGCGTGCCGGGCGGCGACGAGGTCCGCGGCGGCGTTCAGGTCGCGCATCCGCCGGGCGAGCGGGCGGGCCAGGGGGCTGGGCAGCCCGAACATGCGGCCCGGGTCCGGCAGCCGGATGGTGAGGACCTCGGCGCCGGTCGCGCGGAGGGCGGCGACGGTGCGCTCCAGGTTGCGGGCGACCCGGGAGGCGTCGAACGGGCTGCGCAGCGTGTCGTTGGTGCCGACGAGGACGGCGGCGACGTCGGGGCGCAGCTCGAGGGCGCGGGGCAGCTGTTCGGTGACGACGTCGGCGCTCTGAGCGCCGCTGCGGGCGATGTTGTGCAGCCGGGCGCCGAGCGCGGCGGCGAGGATCGGCGCCCAGCCGCGCCAGGAGCCGTCGGGCATCCGGTCCCCGAATCCGACGGTGGTGGAGTCGCCGAGCGCGACGAAGACGGTCACGGCACACCCGCCGAGACGGGGACGTCGTGCACGGCGAGGAACCCGGCGACGGCCGCCGGCCAGGAGTACCGCTCGGCGCGGTCCCGGGCGGCCCGCCGGCGCTCGTCCGCGGGTCGGGCCAGCACCTCCAGTACACCGGCCGCGAAATCCGACAGGACGGCCGCTCCGGCACCGCCGATGACTTCGGGCAGGGCCGATGCCGAGGACACGACGACGGGCGTCCCGCAGGCGAGGGCCTCCAGCGCGGCGAGGCCGAACGTCTCGATCGGGCCGGGGGCGAGGACCACGTCGGCGGTGGCGAGGAGCGAGGCGACGGCGGTGCGGTCGGCGACGAACTGCATGAAGTGCACCGCGTGCCCCTGGGCCAGCTCCTGCAGCCGGGGGCGCAGCGGCCCGTCGCCGGCGACGACCAGGACCGCGTCGAAGCCCTGGGCGCGAAGGGCGATGAGGGCCTCGACGGAGCGTTCGGGGCGCTTCTCCGTCGAGAGCCGGCCGCAATGCACCAGCAGCACCTGGCCGGGGGCCGCGAACTGCGCGCGCAGCGCCGGCGACGCCCGCGAGGGGTGGAACAGGCCGAGGTCGACGCCGAGCGGGACGCGGACGAGGTTGCCGGCGCCGATCCGGTCGAACTCGGCCGCGGCCCAGGCGGTGGTGCACAGGATCTGGTCGTAGGCGCGGTGGCTGCGGGCGTTGAGCAGGTCAGCGCAGGCCGCCCCGACCGGCCCGGCGAAGCTGAGCAGCCCGGCGAGGCTCTCGTGCGACACCATGACGGCGGGGATGCCCCGGTCGCGGGCCCAGCGGCCGGTCCAGCGCAGCGTGAACCGGTCGGAGACCTCCAGCCGGTCGGGCTGGAGGCGGTCGAGGAGCTTGGCGAGGCGGCGCCGGTGGATGAGCACCCGGTAGCCGCCGGTGCCGGGCACGACCGGGCCGGGCAGCGTGATCACCCGGCCCTGCGCGTCGGACACGTCGGAGTGTTCCTCGCCGGGCACGATGAGGATCGACTCGTGGCCCGCGGCGACGTAGCCCTCGCCGAGGGCGCGCAGGGCGGTGCGGAGACCGCCGGACCGGGGCATGACGAAGTTCGCCAGGCGGACGATCCTCACGCGGACACCGCCGGCACGGTCACCGGGGCGACGGAGGTGTAGTGCCGGATCAGCTCGTCGCCGACCGCCGACCAGCTGCGGGCCGCGACCGCGACGCGGGCGGCGAGGCCCATCGCCTGCCGGCGCTCGGGGTCGGCGACCAGGTCGGTGACCGCGTCGCGCAACGCCAGCGCGTCGCAGGGCGGCACGAGCAGCCCGGTGCGGCCGTCGTCCACGAGGTCGAGCGGGCCGCCCTGGGCGGGGGCGACCACCGGTACACCCGATGCGAGGGCTTCCTGGACCGTCTGGCCGAACGTCTCGAAGGGCCCGGTGTGGGCGAACACGTCGAGGCTGGCGTAGAGCCGGGCGAGCTGGTCGCCGCGGCGCTCGCCGAGGAAGGCGGCGCCGGGCATGGCGCGCTCCAGGGCGGCGCGGGCCGGGCCGTCGCCGACGACCACGACGCGGACGCCGGGGATGCGGCTCAGCGGCGCGAGCAGGTCGACGCGCTTCTCCACGGCGAGCCGGCCGACGTAGCCGACGAGCACGGACCGGTCGGTGCCCAGCAGGGCCCGGCGGAGGGCGGCGCTGCGGCGGCCGGGGTCGAAGCGGGCGGCGTCGACGCCGCGGCGCCACAGCCAGACCCGCTCGATGCCGTGGCTGTGCAGGGCCGTGGCGGCGGCGGTGGACGGTGCGAGGGTCCGGTCGGCGGCGTTGTGGATGCGGCGCAGCCACCGCCACGCGGCCTGCTCGCCGAGGCCGGAGTGGTAGTACAGGCGGGCGTAGGCGGGGACGTCCGTCTGGTACACGGCGACGGTCGGCAGGCCGAGCGACGCGGCGACCGTCATGCCGCGGGCGCCGAGCACGAACGGGCTGGCCAGGTGGACCAGGTCGGTGCGGTGGGCCCGCAGCGCGGCGGCGAGCCGACGGCTGGGCAGGCCGAGCCGGAAGGTCCCGTAGCCGGGGGTGGCGACCGAGGGGACCCGGATGATCTCGTACGGGAAGGCGCCGGTGACCGACCGCGCCCCGGAGGAGGGCTGAGGGGCGATCACGAGGGGCTCGTGGCCTCGCGCGACGAGGTGTTCGGCGACCCGTACGACGGAGTGGGCGACGCCGTTCACATCGGGCGGGAACGATTCGGTGACGATCGCGATCCGCATGCCGTCACCATGGGGTCGGCGACCGTGCATGCGGCCACCATCGACTGACCAAACGGCGAACGCTGCCTAAATGTCGTACCTCGCGCCGGGCCGGACGATGTCGATCGGCCCGTCGAACGCGGCCTTCGCCGCCTCCAGGGTCAGCGCCTCGCTCCCCCACGCCGGCACCAGGTGCGTCAGCAGCAGCCGGCCGACCTCGGCCTTGGTGGCGTGCTCGGCCGCCTCGCGCCCGGTGAGGTGCAGGTCCGGCGGGTTGTCGGCGCCGTCGAGGTAGCTCGCCTCGCACAGGAACAGGTCCGCGCCCTGGGCGAGGCGGATCAGCTGGTCGCAGGCGGCGGTGTCGGCGGAGTACGTGATGACCCGGCCCCCGTGCTCGATGCGCACGCCGTAGGTCTCTATCGGGTGGTTGACCCGGTCGACGGTGACGTGGAGCGGGCCGATCGGGAAGCTGCCCGGCTGCAGCGAGTAGAACGTGTAGACGTCGCTGATCGCCATCGGCTCGTTCTCCCCGCCGTACGCGGCGGAGATGCGCTCGGGCGCGGCGACCGGCGCGTAGACGGGCAGCGGCGGCAGCGGGCCGGACGGTGCGTAGCGCCTGGCCACTATGTAGGAGCACGCGTCGAGCATGTGGTCGCAGTGCAGGTGCGTGAGCAGGATGGCGTCGACGTTGTAGAGGCCGGAGAACCGTTGCAGCGTCGACATCGACCCGGGGCCGAAGTCCACCAGCAGCCGGAACCCGTCCGCCTCGACGAGATACGCCGAGCAGGGCGCCTCGGGTCCCGGGAAGCTGCCGGCGCAGCCGAGAACGGTGAGCCTCATGCTTCCCCTAAGAACAACGCGGGCGCGCCACTGTGGATCACGCCGGTCAGGTGAGGATAGTTCGTCAACCCGGGGTGCCGGATGACGGCACCGGCACAGCAACCGGGCGCGGACGGACTGCACCGGCGGGGGTTGCCCGGCCGGTTGCTGCCGATGGGCAAGTCCGTCACGTGGCGCAGCCTACGCCGGACTGGCAGGCAAGGCTGAACGATCGGACGGCAGATGTCGCCAACGTGACAGGGTCGCGTGACGCCGGGCGCCCGGGCTCGTTGGGATTCGTAAGCCACCAAACGACCCCGGGCAACAGGAGTGGACGTGACCGTCGAGGTGTCCAGGACCAAGCGGCTGCGGCAGCAGCTTCCCGACGCCTTCCGGCTGCCGACGGACCGCGACCCGGCGCCGGAGCCGCGCCACCTCGCCGCCGTCTGCGGCTGGGCGGCGCTGCTCGGCCTCGGCGGCATGGCGGTGGCGCTGCGGGCGTTCGTGGGACTCGTCAGCGCGTCCCGGGGCTGGTACGCGCCGACGGTCATCGTCATCGGGCTGGTCGGCCTGGCGTGCACGATCGCCGCGTTCGCCAGCGTGCACCAGCGGCGCCTGCCGTTCGCTCTGCTCGGCGCCGCTTCGGTGAGCCTGCTGCTCGGGTGGATCGTGACGGGCCTCTAGGCCGCTCTAAGCCCACAGCTGGCCGTCGAGGGCCGACTCGGCGTCGGCCAGGGTGCCGCCATACGCGCCGGTCGACAGGTACTTCCAGCCGCCGTCGGCGACCAGGAACACCACGTCGGCCCGCTTGCCGGCCTTGAGCGCCTGGTGGGCGACCGCGAGGGCGGCGTGCAGCACCGCGCCGGCGGAGAAGCCCACGAACATGCCCTCGACCTCGACGAGCTGGCGGGTCCGCAGCACCGAGTCGCGGGTGCCGACGGAGAAGCGCCTGGTGAGGACGGTCGCGTCGTACAGCTCCGGGACGTAGCCCTCGTCGAGGTTGCGCAGCCCGTAGACCAGTTCGCCGTAGCGGGGCTCGGCGGCGATGATCTCGATGTCCTCGACCTTCTCGCGAAGGTAGCGCCCGATGCCCATCAGCGTGCCCGTGGTGCCGAGACCGGCCACGAAGTGCGTGATGGTCGGCATGTCCCGGAGGATCTCCGGACCGGTCGTCTCGTAGTGCGCCCGGGCATTGGCCTCGTTGCCGTACTGGTAGAGCATCACCCAGTCGGGATGCTCCGCGGCGATCTCCTTCGCGACCGCGACGGCCCGGTTGGACCCGCCGGCGGCCTCGGAGAAGATGATCTCCGCGCCGTACATCCGCAGCAGTGCGGTGCGCTCGGACGAGACATTCTCGGGCATGACGCAGACCAGGCGGTAGCCGCGCAGCTTCGCCACCATCGCCAGGGCGATGCCGGTGTTGCCGCTGGTCGGCTCGATGATCGTGTCACCGGGGCGGAGGCGGCCCGCTTCCTCGGCCGCCTTCACCATCCACAATGCGACCCGGTCCTTCACGCTGCCCGTCGGGTTGCGGTCCTCGAGCTTGGCCCAGAGGCGGACCTCCGGGCTCGGCGACAGCCTGGGCAACCCGATGAGCGGCGTGTTTCCGCACGCCTCGAGCACCGACTCGTAGCGCGCCACGGAGATCAGCCCCGCAGGGCGTGGGCGGCCGCGAACGCGAACGCGCCACCCGCCACGGCGGGCAGGATCGTCACCGAGTCGCCGTCGTTGAGCTTCGCGTCGAGCGCGCCCAGGAAGCGGACGTCCTCGTCGTTGACATAGACGTTGACGAAGCGGTGCAGGCCGCCCTCCGGGGTCAGCAGGCGGGCCTTGATGCCCGAGTGCCGGCTGTCCAGGTCGGCGAGCAGGTCGGCGATGGTGTCACCGGCGCCCTCGACGGTCTTGGCACCGCCGGTGTAGCTGCGCAGGATGGTCGGGATGCGAACCTCGATAGCCATGATCATTTCCTCTTGTGTACGAGCGGTGAACTGGACGACTGGACATGGTGCGACGACAGGCGGCGATCAGCTGCCTGCGCGACACTCGTAGTCGACGGTCGTCGGGCTCTGCCCGAAGAGATATGACTGGACGGCGTGTGAGTCCACGACTGCATTAACTACCTGAACCGGCTCTTCGGTGACGGCTCCGTCCACGATGCGGAACGACCTGATCTCGGTCTGCTCCGGGTCGCGGGTCGAAACCAGCAGATAGTGCGCATTCGGCTCACCCGCGAACGACACGTCCGTCCGCGACGGGTAGGCCTCGGTGGCGGTGTGCGAGTGGTAGACGACCACCGGCTCCTCGTCCGCGTCGTCCATCTCGCGCCACAGCCGCAGCTGCTCCTTCGAGTCGAACTCGTAGAACGTCATGGAGCGGGCGGCATTCTCCATCGGCACGTGCCGGGCCGGAGTGTCCGAGCCGGCCGGACCCGCGACGATCCCGCACGCCTCGTCGGGGTGGTCCCGGCGGGCGTGCGCAACGATCGCGTCGAGGATCGCGGCGTCGATGGTCAGCACGCCCCACAGCCTACCGAAACCTGAAGGCAACTCGCCCGTGACCGCGCTCACGCCACCAGCGCCGCGCTCCGCCCGGGCCGCTACGCCATCAGCGCGCCGACGAGGCTCTCCTGGAGGTAGGTCAGGTACTGGTACACCGACAGCTGCCCGACCCTCGTGGAGGTGGGGTCCTTCAGGATCGCCTCGTCGAGCTCCGCCTCGACGTCGACGTCATCGTCGTCGATCCCGAGCCGGGAGCCCAGCGTCAGGCGGACGTCGGTCAGCGCGCGCAGCCACGCCTCGGCCTGCTCCTCGTCGAGTGCGACCTCGCCGCCCTCCACCGGCAGCACGTCCAGCAGCAGCGCCGCCTGCTCCAGCTTCGCCGAGCGGAGGTCGTCCTCCAGGTAGCGGCGCAGCTCCTCCGAGGCGGCGGCGTCGTCGCGGTACATGTCGGGGAAGAGCCGCGCGATCACCGGGTCGGCGCGGTCGAACCCCTCCGACAGCAGCGTGATGACCTCGAGCATGACCTCGTTGAGCACCGCGGCCTCGGCAGGGCCGAACCGGGCGATGCACACGGTCCCGTTGCGAACGAACATCGTCATGCCGCCACCTCCGCTGTGCTCCGGCGGCGGCCCGACCCGACGCTGTGCCCCCGGTGCCCGGCTCCAGCGCTGCGCTCCGGACCTGTCACGACTTGTCCACCGTCGCCCACAGCCCGTAGGCCTGCAGCCTGGAAGCGTCGTACTCCATCTTCTCGCGTGGCCCGCTGGACACGATCGCCTTGCCCTTTTGGTGCACGTCGAGCATCAGGCGCTCGGCCTTCTCCCGGCTGAATCCGAACAGTTTCTGCAGGACCCATGTCACGTAGCTCATGAGGTTGACCGGATCGTTCCAGACCACGGTCACCCACGGACGGTCGGTCTCGGGCACCTCATCAGCCTCGAGACGGGTCTCTTCGATCGGTACGACCTGCGGCGCCGCCATACCAACATGGTGCCATCAAGCGAGCAGCACGCCATGGTCGACCGCATCCCCACCGATGGCGGCCAGTGCCTGACGCAGTGCCGTGTAGCGCTCGCCCAGCTCGTGACCCATCTCGACCTCGATCTCGCGCAGCGCGTGCTGCAGCCAGCGCCGGCAGTCCTTCTTGTCCGCGTGCTTCGGCGGCCCGCCCGGCGCGCTCTTCGGCTGCCACAGCGCGTAGCAGCTGGCGTTGAGCGCGACGCCCAGCGACGGCAGCACCTGGCCGGCCGGCTCGCCGCCGCCGACGGCGCAGAGGTTGTCCACCGCGGCCGCGCCGGCCATCGAGGCCACCGCCGAGGTGGCGGTGAGCAGCAGCGCGTGGTCGCGGTCGCGCCCGTCGTCGCGCAGGGAGTCGACCGCCCGGCGGGCCGCGGCGGCGATCCTGGCCAGGACGACCTCGTCGGGCGCGGTGTCCAGCAGCTCGGTGAAGACCGCGGCGATCACCTCGCGCGTGTCGTCGCGCAGCTGGCGGGTGGTGCGCACGGACAGCGCGTGCAGCTCGCGGTCGAGCACGTACGGCAGCTCCGGGCAGCCCTTGCCGGAGCCCAGCTCCTGCACGCACCGCACGTGGATGGTCGCCAGGTCGATGGAGACGCGCTGCACGGCGGCGACCCGCCGGTTGGCGATCTCGCGGTCGAGCAGCTCCTGCCACTCGTCGCCGGCGCGGGAGACGGTCGCGGCGGCGACCCCGACCGGCGCGGGCCGCACCTCGCCCCAGGTCTCCAGCTCGTGGCGCAGCTCGGCGACGCCGAAGACGGCCTCCGGGTCCAGCGACACCGGGAACCAGGGCGCGGACGCCAGGCGCTGGCCGCGGGAGGCGAGCAGCGCCCGGTTGGCGACCAGCATCTCGGGCCAGGCGTCGTGCTGGTCGATGCGGGTGAGCACGAACGCGATCCGGCCGGCCCGATCCGCGGCGGCGGCGAGCAGGTCCAGGTCGGCGCGGGTGAGCGGGGCCGCGGCGTCGACGACGAACAGCAGCCCGAGGCCCCGCTCGGCGGCGTCGAGCACGATCTCGGCATTGGCGGCGTCCAGGCCCCCGCTGCCGGGCGTGTCGACCAGCGCGACGCGCTTGAGCAGGCTCGAGGAGTGGTTGATCTCGATGCGGCGGGCGGGCCGCGTCGGGCCGGGCCGCGGGTCGCGCTGGCCGGGGGCCAGGGCTGCACGCGCCTCGCGGTGACCCGGGACGAACACGCGAGTCTCGGCCTTGTCGCCGTGCCGGAAGACCAGCCAGGCATCGCCCGCCGGAGCCGGCTCGGCGCGCCGGATCAAGGCATTGAGCAGGGCGGTCTTGCCGCTGCGGGGCGAGCCGGCGATCACTGCGAAGCTGCCGGAGCCCGCCGCTTGACGGGGCTCGGACTGCCGGTGACTTCTGCTGCCGCGGACCGGCATGGCGGACCCTGGCCCCCCGGGCGTCGTGACTGTCAGATCGATCAGCGGCGCCTGCATGACCCCAGACCCCATGTGCGACCTCCTCGTGCACGGCCGGTAAGCATCGGAACGCTACGTGAACAGCCACTTACGGAGGCAGTACTCGAGCTACTCAACTGAGACCGAACGCACTACTCAAGTTCAAACATCGGCGGGTACGCGCAGTAATCGACCTATCGATATGCTGCGACGGTGCCCCCCTGGAGCTTTGTCGGTCGAAACGCTGAACTGGTCCGCCTCGCCGAGGCAGCCACCGGCTCAACCGGTCGCGGATTAATTCTGGGCGGCCCGCCAGGCATCGGCAAGAGCCGATTGCTGCGTGAGGGTGTCACCGCCCTCGACCAGGACAGACTCGCTGTCTGGACGGCGACCGCCAATGCGGCGACGGCGGGCCTACCGCTGGGCGGCCTGGCCCAGGTGCTGCCGCCGGACCAGCCCTCGGGCGGCTCGCCGGCCGGCCTGCTCCGCTGGGCCGTCGACGCGCTGCACCGGCAGGCGGCCGGCCGGCCGATCGTCGTCGCCATCGACGACGCCCACCTGCTCGACCCGTTGTCGGCCGCGCTCGTGTACTACGTCGCCAGGTCTGAGAACGCGACGGTGATCGGCACCGTGCGCACCGGCGAGCCCGTGCACGACCCGATCAGCGCCCTGTGGAAGGACGACCTGGTCGAGCGGATCGAGCTGACCCCGCTGACCCTGCAGGAGACCTCCGACCTGCTCCAGCAGGTGCTCGGCGGCCCGGTCGACTCTGCCTCCGTCGACCGGCTCCAGCAGCTGTCGCAGGGCAACGCACTGCTGCTGCGCGAGCTGGTCATCGCCGCGCACGCCAGCGGCGAGATCATCGAGAGCTACGGGATGCAGCGCTGGACGGGCAAGGTCGACCTCGCCCCCACGCTGACCGAGGTGGTGGACGCCCGCATCGGCAAGCTCACCCCGCAGGAGCGGGCCGTGCTGGAGCTGGTCGCGTTCGGCGAGCCGATCGGGCTGCCGCTGCTGGTCAACGCCACCGACCTGAACACCGTGGAGACCGCCGAGGAGCGGCAGCTGATCCGCGTCGTCGTCGAGGACCGCCGCACCACGGTCCGCCTCGCGCATCCCCTGTACGGCGAGGTCGTGCGCCGCCGCTGCCCCGTGACCCGGGTCCGCCGGCTGCTCGCCGACCTGGCCGGCCTGGTGGAGGACAGCGGCGCCCGGCGCCGCGACGACCTGCTCCGCGTCGCCGTCTGGCGGCTGGACAGCGACACCGCCCGCGACCCGCAGCAGCTGCTCATGGCGTGCCGGCTCGCGTTCGCCACCTATGACATGGCCCTGGCGATGCGGCTGGGCAAGGCCGCCCTCGCGGCCGGCGGGGGGTTCGACGCCGCGGAGACCCTCGCGACGATCCTGATGTTCGTCAACATGCCCGAGGAAGCCGTCGCGATCCTCGACGCCAACCAGGACCAGACCGTCGAGGAGTCCCAGCGCAGCCGGTGGCTCGCCATCCGGCACATCACCGCCCAGTGGGGTCTCGGCGACCCGGACACCGTCGACGACATCGACCGCAAGGCGCACGAGCTGAGCGACCTGCGCGAACGCTCCCTGGTGCTGGCCGTGGAGTCGACGATGCGGCTGCACCGGGGCGACAACGCCCAGGCGCTCACCCTCGCCCGCCAGGTCCTCGACAGCGCGGCCAGCGCCCCCGGCCCGCGGGCCCTCGCCCGCAGCAACATGGCCCAGCTGCAGGCCATGCGCGGCACACCGGTGCAGACCGTCAAGGCCCTCGCGGCGGTCGACGCCGAGGCGGCGCAGTGGCGGGTCGAGCTGCCGTACTTCCAGCTCGGCATCGAGCTCTCCCGCGGCACCGCCATGATCCTCGCCGCCGACCTGGAGGCCGTCGACGCGATCGTCGCCGCCGAGTTCGCCGGCATGGCCGACGCCGGCAACTTCAACATGGGCTCCGGCTACCTCCAGATCGTCCGCGCCCAGGCGGCCCGCCTCCGCGGCCGGCTCACCGAGGCGGCCCGGGCCGCGTCGCAGGCCTGCGCGGCCCTGGCCACCGGCAAGGTCTTCGTCGCGCTCGCCCACGCCGAGCGGGCGCACGTCGCCGCCCTCACCGGGGACGCGGCCGGCGCCGCGGAGGCGTTCGCGATCGCCGAGGCGTCGCACTACCGCTCGATGGAGGTGCTGTACCCGTGGCTCGAGGAGGCCAGGGCGTGGGTCGCGGTCGCCTCCGGTGACGTGCCGACCGCCGCCGAGGTCCTTCGGCTGCTCGCGGCCCGCACCCGCGGCGACGGGTTCGCCGCGCACGAGATGTCCGCGCTGTACCACCTGGGCCGGCTCGGCTTCGCCCGCGAGGTCACCGACCGGCTCGACGCGCTGTCGCACACCGTCGAGGGCCGCATCGCCCCCTCGATGGCCTGGCACGTGCGGGCGATGGCCGGCGAGGACGGCGGCAGCCTCCTCGCGGTCGCCGAGGAGTTCGCCGACCAGGAGCTCAACCTGTACGCCGCGGAGGCCGCCGCCGGTGCGGTCACCCTGCTGCGGAGCATCCGGTCGCCGCAGACGCCACGGGCCGCGCAGCGCCTCGCCGAGCTGCGGGTCCTCTGCCCGGCCGCGGCCACGCCGGCGCTGGTCGTGCCGCAGCCCATGCTCACCGGCCGTGAGCGGCAGATCGCCCGGCTCGCCGCCGCCGGTGTGCCGTCGAAGGAGATCGCGGACCAGCTGTACCTGTCCTCCCGCACCGTCGACAACCACCTCATGCGCGTCTACGCCAAGCTCGGTGTGACGGGGCGCGCAGAACTGGCCGCCGCCCTGCGCTCGCTGCCACCCGAGGAATGAATAGTCTTGGTGGCGTGACGACAAGCGCGCTGCTGACCGACCACTACGAGCTGACGATGCTGTCGGCGGCGCTGCGCGACGGGACCGCGTCGCGCCGCTGCGTCTTCGAGGTGTTCGCCCGCCGCCTCCCGACCGGGCGGCGGTACGGTGTCGTGGCCGGCATCGGGCGCCTGCTCGCCCACGTGCAGGACTTCCGCTTCGACCCCGCCGACGTCGAGTTCCTGCTGTCCCGCGGGATCGTCTCCGCCGACACCGCCGAGTGGCTGGCGGCCTACCGGTTCACCGGCGACATCGACGGCTATGCCGAGGGCGAGCTGTTCTTCCCCGGCTCGCCGATCCTCACGGTCAGCGGCACGTTCGCCGAGTGCGTCGTGCTGGAGACGCTGATCCTGTCGGTCCTCAACCACGACAGCGCGATCGCGGCCGGCGCCGCCCGCATGGTCACCGCCGCCCGCGGCCGCTCCGTGATCGAGATGGGCTCCCGGCGCACGCACGAGGAGGCCGCGGTGGCCGCGGCGCGAGCCGCTTACCTGGCCGGGTTCGCGTACACCTCCAACCTCGAGGCCGGCCGGCGCTACGGCATCCCGACGACCGGCACCGCCGCGCACGCCTTCACGCTGCTGCACGACACCGAGCAGGCCGCGTTCGCCTCCCAGGTCGCGACGCTCGGCAAGCAGACGACGCTGCTCGTCGACACGTACGACATCGCCCAGGGCATCCGCAACGCCATCGAGGTCGCGGGCCCCGACCTGCGGGCCGTGCGCATCGACTCCGGCGACCTGTCCGTCCTCGCCGCGCACTCCCGCGCGCTCCTGGACTCCCTCGGCGCGACCGAGACCCAGATCATCGTCTCCGGCGACCTCGACGAGTATGCGATCGCGGCCCTCGCGGCCGAGCCCGTCGACGCGTACGGCGCGGGCACGGCCGTCGTCGTCGGCTCCGGCGCCCCGACCGCCGGCCTGGTCTACAAGCTGGTCGAGGTCGACGGCCGCCCGGTGGTCAAGCGCTCGGAGAACAAGGGCACGGTCGGCGGCCGCAAGACCGCCGTCCGCCGGCACAAGCCGACCGGCACCGCGACCGAGGAGGTCGTCGTGTCGATGGGCACGCCGACCGCCGAACCCAACGACCGGCTCCTGCAGCGGGCCTTCGTCCGCGGCGGCGAGCTGGTGCCCGACCTGCCCGACCTCGCCGCCTCCCGCGAGCACCTGCGCCAGTGCCTCATCTCGATCCCCTGGGAGGGGCTGAAGCTGTCCGCCGGCGACCCGGCGGTTCCCGTCCAGATGCTTGGGGGCTCCCTGTGACTCGCGCCTTGATCATCGTTGACGTGCAGAACGACTTCTGCGAGGGCGGCTCGCTCGCCGTCGGCGGCGGCGCCGGCGTCGCGGCCGCGATCTCCGCCGCCGTGGCCGGCGGCGCCTGGGACCACGTGGTGGCCACCCAGGACCACCACATCAGCCCCGCCGGACACTTCGGCGACCCGCCGGACTACGTGTCGACCTGGCCCGTGCACTGCGTGGTCGGCACCGGCGGCGTCGACTTCCATCCGTCACTGGACGTGTCCCGCGTCGAGGCCGTGTTCACCAAGGGCGAGTACTCGGCGGCGTACTCCGGCTTCCAGGGCGCATCGTCCGGCGTCGACCTCGCGTCCTGGCTCCGCGCCCGATCGGTCTCCGAGGTCGACGTGGTCGGCATCGCCACCGACCACTGCGTGCGAGCGACTGCCATCGATGCGCAGCGCGAAGGCTTTGTTACATCTGTGCTGCTGGACCTCACCGCGGGCGTCGCCCGGCCCACGGTGGACGCCGCCCTTGCTGAGCTGCGCACCGCTGGGGTGACCCTTGTGGGTGAACCGGTCGTATCGGCAAGCTGACCATCCGGTGGATGGCACACGACTGGACTTGCCGTGTAACAACCGACGTGTACCGTCATCCCGGCAAGCGGTTCCGCACCCGACGTGAAGAATTCTCACCTCACAACGTAAGGACCACCTACACGGAGCGTGGCGAAACGGGGAAGACTTCGCTACGCTTGCGGGACCTCGAAGGGTCGTCCATGGTGGACGACTCAGCACCAGGAGGGTCACGTGAAGTTGTCGATCGAAACTCGCCCCTCGGATCAGCGCGAAGCACTGCTGACCTTGAGCGGCGAAATCGACTATGAGACCGCTCAGGAGCTTCGCACAGCGGTGAGTTCAGTGCTCGACGGCAACATCGACACGCTCGTCATCGACCTCGCCGGCGTCACGTTCCTCGACTCCACCGGCATCGGCACCCTCGTGGTCGCCAAGCGCATCTGCCACAGCATGGGCGTCAAGCTGCACATTCGCCGACCAAATCCGTTCATCGCGCGGCTGTTCGCGGTGGTCGGGGTCAGCGACATCCTCGGGGTCCCGATCCCGCCGGGCACTGTCTCCGGCCGGCTTCCCCAGCCCCGCGAGCGCGGCGTCACCCAGCCCGCCTGACACCACAAGGGCAACGCGACCCGGACCTTGGACCCCGCACGTCCAAGGTCCGCGCTGTCTCCTCCCCTGCCCCTGCGGTCGCAGGTTTACGCCCCGCAGCGGCCTGCTGAGCGCTCCGCAGCCCCCTTCCCGCAGCGCCTCACCCCGCTCACCGTTCGCTACACCCCGTCACCCACCCACGGCGACCGTCCCGCTACGTATTGGTAGGACGACTCCCCCACCACCCATGATCGACTGATACCTCCGGTCACCCCTCGATCACTGATCACGGCACCCCCGAACGCTCCGACGGCTGCCCTCGACGGCTGCCTGAGTCCCGCCAAGACTCGAACCGCCCCGCCCGGCGCCGACCCCCACGCGGCCCCGTCCCGCCATCCCACACTCGAGCGGCACGGGCGGAACGGAGCGGGAGCCAGTGCGGGGCAGGAGCCAGCGCAGCGGGCACGGACTTGGAGCC